>JAXJTR010000191.1:0-12704 GCA_036309465.1 Acutalibacteraceae bacterium | reverse complement strand
GTGATATAGCTACAGGTACAGTAAAACTAGCTGAGGGTACATACGCATTTAAGGTGTACAACTACGGTCAGGCGGTAACTGTAGGTTCAAAGGTAACAGACAAGGGTACAAAGAATCTACACGCTAGCTATACAACACCACTAACACTAGTAGCTTCAGGCGGTACTTACAAATTCTCATTTAATAAAACAACAAACGAAATTACTATCGAAATGGCTTAATTAAATTTTAATTTAGCTTATAGTTGTTTCAAATAGTTAAAACCTTCTGCTACTCAGGCTATGTTTGGGTAGCAGGAGGTTTTTTTCTGTTAATAGAGTTATAGGAAGTAGTATAAATATTGATAAAAATAATTTTTGCACATTGTTTTTAGAATATTTCAAATTTAACATTGCACCAATTCTTTGTATATGGTAAAATAAATATTTAGAATAGGATATTTGTGCTTATATTCTTTTTTAGGTGTATAAGGCACTATTAAACATTTTTGAAAATACGAAAGGCTGATAATTATGTTAAAAGATTCAGCAATAGGGGTTTTCGATTCAGGCTTAGGAGGTTTAACAACCGTAAAAAAGCTGATGAAATTTTTACCTAATGAAAATATTGTATATTTTGGTGATACAGGCAGAGTGCCTTATGGTAGCAGAAGTAAAGAAACTATAACTCGCTATGCTAAGCAAGATGCCAGATTTTTAATGTCTAAAAATATAAAAATTCTAATAGCTGCTTGTGGTACAGTAAGCTCTGTAGCAGGAGATTTAGGTGCAGAGTTTAATTTGCCATATACAGGTGTGGTAAATCCTACTGCTATAGCAGCATCAAAGGCTACCAAAAACGGTAAAATAGGTGTTATAGGTACAACAGCAACTGTAAATAGCTGTTCTTATAAAATTGCAATACAATCAATAGATAATAATTTACAGGTTTTTCAACAGGATTGTCCTTTATTTGTGCCTATGGTTGAAAATGGTTTTATAGATAGAGATGATATAGTTGTAAAAACAGTTATAGAAAGATATTTAAAGTCTATAATGGATAATAATGTAGATACAATTATATTGGGTTGTACGCATTATCCTATATTAAAAAGAGCAATAGGTGATGTTGTAGGGGATAATGTTAAGCTGATTGATTCAGGCAAAGAAACTGCAAAATATGCGGCATCTTTAATTTACGAAAATAATTTGGCTACTACCCGAGCAGAAGCGGGCACTTGTGAGTATTATGTTAGCGACCGTGTTGATAATTTCAGTAAAATCGCAAGTCTATTTTTAGGCAAAGAAATAGATAGAGATGTACAAAGAATACATATAGAGCATTATTAAGGTGAGTAATGGATATAAATAGTTACATAATTGAAATAGTGGGAACTCAAAAAATAGATGATGAGCCACAAGATGTTATAGAAATAACAACTACAGGTGAATATAAAGCTTCACCTACAGGTAGTGTTTTTGTACGATATAAAGAGTACGACGAGGATAATACTAATTCGTTTCATAATACTACGGTAAAAGCTACTGAAAATATGGTAACTATATCACGTGGTAAGGATAATCAATTGTTGTTAGAGCTGGATAAGCATCATCAAAGTTGTTATTATACCCCTGCAGGCCCTATGATAATTAGCATTTTTACTCGTAAAATTGAAATATCTCAAAATGAAGATGAATGTTCTATTTATGCGGAATATACTCTTAATTTTGATGCACACAATATTAGTGAAAATACCTTTAGTATTAAAGTGAGAAAAAACAATAAATATTAATAATCTGAAAGGATGAAATATAATATGGCAAATATAGCAAAAAAAGCACAGGAAAGTTTAAAATTGGCTATTTTAACAGCTATAAGTAAGGCTCAATCAGAGGGCAAGCTACCACAGGCGGATATTCCAGAATTTATAATCGAGGTACCTGCTGATAAAAATAACGGAGATTTAGCATCTAATGTAGCTATGGCTTGTGCAAGAGCTTTTAAATCTGCTCCAAGAAATATTGCACAGGCTATTACAGAGTGCATTTCGCTTGAAGATACATATATTGAAAGATTAGAAATTGCAGGCCCTGGTTTTATTAACTTTTTCTTAAACAGTAATTATTATGCAGATGTTATAAAGGCTGTTGAAGAAGAGGGGGCAGACTATGGTAAGTCTGATTTTGGTGCAGGAAAAAGAATTTTAGTTGAGTTTGTATCTGCCAACCCAACAGGTCCAATGCATATTGGTAATGCTCGTGGCGGTGCTTTAGGTGATTGTCTTGCAAGCGTATTACAAACAGCCGGATACGATGTACAAAGAGAGTTCTATGTTAACGATGCCGGTAATCAGATAGAAAAATTTAAAACTTCATTAGAGGTTCGCTATCTTCAAATATATGATAGCACAGTAGAAATGCCTGAAGATGCTTATCAGGGTGCTGATATAACAGCTCACGCAGAAGAGTTTAATAAAATATATGGTGATAAATATGTAAATGTTCCATCTGAGGAGCGTAAGCAGGCACTTTGCGACTTTGCTTTGCCTATAAATATAGCAAACCTAAAAACAGATTTACAAAAGTACAGAATAGAGTACGATAACTGGTTCTGCGAAAGCTCACTTCACAATGGTGGTGCAGTTACAGATATTATAGAAAAGCTAAAAGCAAGCGGTCACACTTACGAGCAAGAGGGTGCTTTGTGGTTTAAAACTACAGATTTTGGCGACGACAAAGACAGAGTTTTACTTCGTGCAAATGGTGTACCAACCTACCTTGTGCCTGATATTGCATACCATTACAATAAGCTTGTTATCCGTAATTACGACGTAGCTATTGATATACTAGGTGCAGACCACCACGGTTATATTCCAAGAATTAAAGCATCTATGGAGGCTTTAGGTGTTAACCCTGATAGACTTGATATTATCATTATGCAAATGGTTCGTTTGCTTAAAGATGGTGATGTATACAAGCTTTCAAAGCGTTCAGGTAAGGCTGTTACTCTTAATACTCTACTTGAAGAAGTACCTGTTGATGCAGCAAGATTTTTATTTAATATGCGTGAGCCTAACACTCAAATGGATTTTGATATTGATTTGGCTGTTAAAGAGGATTCTCAGAACCCTGTTTATTATGTACAGTATGCACACGCAAGAATTTGCAGTATTATAAAAGCGTTAGAAAACGACGGTATAAACCCACGCAAGTGCACAGCAGAAGAGCTTGCTTTATTAACAACAAATGAAGAGCGTGAGCTTATTAGCTTTATTGCTGATTATACAAACGAGGTAATTATGGCTGCAAAGGATTACGACCCAACTAAGGTAACTCGTTATGTTTTACAGCTTGCAGCATTGTTTCACAAATTTTATAATGCTTGTCGTGTAAAAGGTGATAACGAAAGCCTTACACAAGCTAGACTAAGCCTATGTATTGCAGTAAAAACTGTTATTAAAAATGTACTTACAATGCTAAAAATTAATGCACCTGAAAGTATGTAATAATTAAATAGTATAAAATTGTAAAAGTCCTCAAGATTAAAAATGAAATCTTGAGGACTTTTTGTATTATCAAATATATTTTACTTTATATAAGTAACTAAATATTAATATGGATATTTACCGTAGCCTGCTAAGCCAGCCATAGGGTCTGCCCAGCCTTTTTTACCGTCCATATAAAGCTCACACCATTGGTGTGTATTTTGGTTTTCGTTTGTGTGTTGCCAGCTATAGCCTAAATAATTTAGCACTTCCCCTAATGCTCTGGTTGCACCTGCACAGGAGTATTCACCTTGTATAAATAATCCGTATGGCTTGTAATAGTATGATCCTTCCATTGTATAATAACTATCTAAGCAATATAAGTAAACTAATTGTGTTGCAAAGCTGACTTTATCAAGGTCTGAGTTATAGTTTGGAATAGCGTTGGCAAGTTGCTTTGCTACTGCCTTTCCTTGTTGCTCTTCTGTCATATTTGTATTAGGTATAACAACTATAATACAAGCTGCGTAAACATCGTTATAAGCTGTAGCAAAAACAGAAGTAACTCCTGTTGCTTTTGCAGTTACAAGACCGCCTGCTGATTTTACAGTGGCTATTTTTGTATCAGCTGACTCATATACAACGCTATGTGATGCTTCTTTTCCGCTGAAAACAGAATTTAAGTCATAAGTTTTGCCGACTTTAATTGTAACAATATAGCGAGATAACTCGAAATATGTTGGAGCACCTTTTACAGTGATTTTACAAGTAGCCTTTTTACCGTTATAAGCTGTTGCGGTAATTGTTACAGTACCTTTTCCGGTAGCAGTTACAAGACCTCCTGATGATTTTACATCAGCTACCTTAGTGTTGCTTGAAGAATATGTTACTTTATACGCACCGCAACCACTAGGAAGCTTGCTGTTAAGGTCGTAAGTTTCTCCAATGCCTAATGTTAATGCTGTTTTATTTAAAGAAATACTGGTAGGTGCTTTTTTTACTGTTATTTTACAAGATGCAGTTTTTCCGTTATAAGCTGTTGCTGTTATAGTAACTGTGCCTGTTGCTTTAGCTGTAACCAATCCGCCTGATGATTTAACAGTTGCAACTTTAGTATTATTTGAGGAATATGTTATTTTATATGCACCCTCACCATAATTCATTTTGCTGTTTAAATCAAAAGTTTCACCAACACCTAATGTAAGAGTGGTTTTATTAAGTGTAAATTCTGTAGGTGCTTGTTTTACTACTACTTTACAGGTTACTCTTCTTTCGTTATAGGTTGTTGCTGTAACTACTGTTTCTCCTAGTGATAATGCAGTTACTAAGCCACCAGCTGATTTTACAGATGCCACATTAGGTTTTCTTGAAGAATATGTAATGCTATATGCACCTTCATTAGCAGGTAAGCTAGTGTTTAAGTCGAAAGTTTCACCAACACCTAATGTTATAGATGTTTTATTGATAGAAATAGCTGTAGGCTTCTGTTTAACAATAACCTTGCAATTAGCTGTTACTCCATTGTAGGTTGTAGCAGTAACTGTAGAGGTGCCTACAGTTTTACCTGTTACATATCCACCTGAATTAGTAACAGTAGTAACTTTGCTGTTATTGCAAGTGTATTCGATTTTATAAGCACCCTCGCCATTTTTTAAACTGCTATTTAGGTCGATTGTTTCGCCAACACCAATAGTGATTGTTGTTTTGTTAAGATATAACTTTTTAGGTGCTAGTTTTACAGTTATTGTAAATTCAGCTTTATCACCGGCTGAATTTTTAACTGAAACAGTGGCAACACCTGTACCAACAGCTGTTATTTTATCCTTATCTACAGATACAACACCAGCGTTGCTACTTGAATAAGTATAATTGCTTACATTTAGGTTGTTCGCTAAAAAGTCAGATAAATTGCATTTTTCAGCCACGCCCATTGTTCTTGAAGTTACCTTTAGTTGTGGCTTTGCAACAGTAGGTTCATCTGTAGGTTGAACAGTTGATTGCTCTGTAGCAATTTCTTCGTTTTGGCTTGTAACTGAACTTTCATTTACTTGTGCAAATGCTGTATCAGTATCTATTGCCTTTGCTGATACTGCTGTAACTGCAACCATTAAAAAAGATAGTACAGCTGTTAATAGAACTTTTTTCTTCATAAAAATACCTCCTGTTTTTTGTATAATGCTTTATTATTGGCAAAGCAATTATATTTATTTGTTCTATTTTTTATATACTGCATTTTATCATAAAGAGTTTTGTTAATCAATTATAAAAATATACGAAATTGCAATGTTTTTTTGTGTAATAGTAGCAAATAGCTATATAATCGAGTTTTATAAAAATTTAAAATAAGTAGTGTTCGTCATATTATCTATTGCGATTTGTTTATTATTAACATAGCTAAAAATCGTTTATTAATGCTAAAAGATATTTAAAAATGGAAAATTATGTCGATTAAATAGATAAAAAAGGCGATGTATTAGGCAAAATACACAAATTACATACTGAATAAACAGTAAAAAAAGAGAATTACAAAAACTGACTATAATAATATTGTACTAGTTTTTCTTTTGATATATAATTAAAATGTCTATAAATACGAAATGGAGGTTATAAGATGAGTAGACGATTTATTAGTATAGCTTTGAGCTTAACTTTAATGCTAAGCTCAATCTGTACAATAACAACCGGTGCGTCAGCTGAAAGTCTAAAAAACACAGTTGACTCAAATGCTACGAAACAAAATGTAGCAACAAGTAATGCAGACGATCCTGTTGAATTAGTTTTTTATAGCTATTTAATGGACGGAATGTCTGAGCCTGGTCACAAGCAGTATGTGCACCAGCAGAAAAAAGTTGTCAAGGCTAATCGTGGCGACGAAATTAAGCTAAAGGTTAATATGAAGGCAGAGGACGAGCCTTATTTAAGTTCTTTGTCAATCAGATACGACCTTACAGAAGAAGATGATATCGAGGGTTTGTTTAGTAAAGGCGGACTTATGGAAACATCACAGGCTAACTTTATAGCTTCACATATTCCTTGCCGTAGAACAGGCTTGCTTGAGTATCAAGGCATTAAGATGAACGATGTTATTCAGGAAAAGTGCGACTATTATTATGATGATGGCGATATCTTTATGGATTGTGGCGCTTTTTCAGAATATTCTTTAAGTGACAAATTCGACTGCTTTATGATAGTTCCATCTGAATTTATTATGGACGATTCAGAAGAATTTGCAGAAATGCGTGAAAAGATGCACTTTACTGAATCTGAGGGTGGCGATGAATACTGCACAATCACCTTTAAGGTTTCAGAGGACACATCACTAGGCAATCAGCAAACTTGTGTTATCTACACACCAGAGTTCCAAAAGGCTATTGCACAGGGCAATGTTGTACAGGTAACAGAGATGACAATGGATGTTACAGGCTCAACTTATGTAGAAGCTCCTACAGAGCCACCAACACAAGCTCCAACACAAGCTCCTACAGAGCAACCAACAGATATTTCAGGCAAACCATTAACAGCTACTAAAGAAGTAACTGTTAACAAGGGTGACCTTGTAAATATGTGGGTTGAGTTAACAGTTCCTGATTCTGATAAGGTTATTGAGGGTTGGGCTGTAGATATGTACTATGACAAAGCTCTATTCCAAGTAAATCCACAGTTTGCAAATGGTAAAAAGTTTGCTTGTGGTAATGATGCTTTCGATTATGCTACAGGTAAGTCAGACGTTGCAGTTAATCTTCCAGGCGGAACTATGACACAGGCTAATTTTGAGGTTATGGGCGAAAGTCGTTTTACCGATATCGCTATTGGCGGTATGGGTCTTGAGGGTACAACTACTAAGCTAGTATGTATACAGCTTGTAGCTAAGGAAAGTGGTACAGGTGCAATTTCTTTCAGAATGAGAGATTTAATAAATGAAGATTATGAAACTGTATATATAACACCAAACACATATCAGCCAAAAGACGGTGGAAACTTTGTACTAAACTACGAGATTAGTAATGTTGAAGGTCCAACAGCACCAGAGACAGAAGTTCCAACACCAGCTCCAACAGAGCCAGTAACAGAAGCTCCAACACCAGCTCCAACAGAACCTGTAGAGCATACATACTTTGCAGTGGGTGGTTCTCCACTATTTGACCCAGCTTGGGACCCTGCAGCTCCAAATCATCAGATGTTTAAAAATTCAGACGGTATCTTTGAAGTTGTAATTCCTGTAACACGAGATATGTGGGATAGCGATATAGCTTACAAGGTTGCTCAAGATGGTACATGGGATGTTTCTTATAACGATAAGGGGCTTGCAGAAGGCTTGAATACAGATGCATTTGTATATATTGAGGAAAATGTATCAGCTGTAAGATTTACATTCAACACAGACACACTATGTGCATCAGCTGAGTGTATTTTTGGTGAAATTCCAACAGAGCCTGAAGCTCCAACAGAGCACACATACTTTGCAGTAGGTTCTGCTCCATTGTTCGACCCAGCTTGGGATCCAGCAGTTCCAAAATATCAGATGTCTAAATATTTTGATGGTTCGTATGAAGTTACAATTCCTGTAACACCAGATATGTGGGAGAGCGAGGTATTATATAAGGTTGCTCAGGACGGTAATTGGGATGTATCTTACAATGATGAGGGTGTTGCAGAGGGTGTAGGCTCAGAAGCACATCTATATATTGAGAAAAATGTAACACATGTAACAATTTGGTTTGACCCAATAAATCAATGTACAGCATACGGATGTAGTTTCGGCGATTTCCCATCAGAGCCAGATGTAAATGATCCAACAGAGCCAGCAACAGAAGCTCCAACACCAGCTCCAACAGAGCCAGCAGCTCCTGTAGAGCACACATACTTTGCAGTAGGTGCTTCACCATTATTTGACCCTGCTTGGGACCCAGCAGCTCCAAATCATCAGATGTTTAAGAATGATGATGGTATATTTGAAGTTGTAATTCCTGTAACAGAAGATATGTGGGATAGCGATGTAGCTTACAAGGTTGCTCAAGACGGTACATGGGATGTATCTTACAATGATAAGGGACTTGCAGAAGGTTTGAATACAGATGCATTCGTTTATATTGAAGCAGATACAACAGCTGTAAAAATTACATTCAATCCTGAAACACTATGTGCATCAGCTGAGTGTATTACGGATAAAATTTCAGCAGAGCCAACAGAGCCAACAGAGGCTCCAACACCAACTCCAACAGAGCCAACAGAGCCAACAACACAGGCTCCAACAGAAGCTCCAACAGCAGAGCCAGGTACAGAGCCTGATACAGAGCCAACAACACAGGCTCCAACAGCAGAGCCAGGTACAGAGCCTGATACAGAGCCAACAACACAGGCTCCAACAGAAGCTCCTACACAGGTAGTAACTACTCCAACAGAAGCTCCTACAGGCACTTCAACAGAAGCACCTACAGGTAATTCAACAGAGGCTCCAACATCTTCAGCAACTTCAAACAACTCATCTACAGGTAAAGTTCCTACAGGTGATAGCACATCAGTAACAATTCTACTATCATTAATTATAATGGCAGCAGGTGCGGTTGTAGTTGCAAAAAGAAAGGTTACAACAAAATAATATAAGCTTTTAGCTTACCTTTTGGTCAGCCACTCGTAAGAGTGGCTGATTTTTTATAAAATTTTTTAGATTTTTAATTTTAAGATTTTTGTTAGTATCACAAGAATGTAACAATAGTATAGAATATGTTGAAAAAACTTTTATTAATTTATATAATGTGTTATAATGTTTCTATATAGTTTATAGTAGGGGATTTTTATGATAGTACACGATATAACAAAAGAAGCAACAAGGGTAACAGATAGTAATATATGGGTTGCAGATTTACAGTGGGAAAAGAGAATAGACTGCGGTGAGGACTGTAATTTATCCAAAATAAAAATGTCAAGCCATTCAGGTACTCATATAGATACTCCGTACCATTTTCTCGAGGACGGAAAATGTATTTCTAATTATCCAATGTCTAGATTTTTTGGAGGGTGCACAGTAGTAACTGTAAATAGAGTGCTTACAGGAGAGGATATGGAACAGCTTTTGCCTAGGTGCAAAAAGAAAATTCTCTTTAAAGGTGGCGAAAATGGTGTGTTGTCATCTAGTGCTGTTTATGTAATGGCAGATTACGGTGTAGAACTGGTTGGAACTGAAAATATGTGCGTAGCTTTCGAACTTGAAAAAGATAAAGTTAACCGAGAGCTTGCTTATAATGATGTACTGGTTATAAATAATCTGGATTTGTCAAAAATTAATGATGGAATATATACAATGGTCGCCTTGCCTTTAAAAGTAGACGGTGCAGAAGCAACCCCTTGCAGAGCAATTTTGCTTGAACAGGAAAAGGGCTGGTAGTTTTTTAGTAATTTTTATTTGCAAGTTTTTAGTATCACATATCTAAAAAGGAGATATGAAATTGAATAGATTTAAAAGTATTAATACCTTATTTAAGCTAATAGTGGTATGTATTATTACATTATGTATAGCTTGTTTTATGAGTGGTTGTTTTAAAACAGAAACTCAAGTTGAAAATTTAATGAAAATAACAGATGATTTTGTTGGTGAGCGTGTAGTTACGCTGGTGTTTGATAAATATTTTACTCAGGATAGCGGTAAACAAGACAGGCTGGAGGAAATTATAAAAGAGGCTTGTCCACAAAATTTAACATATCGCACAGAGGTTAAAAACGACCTTTACCAATGTGTGTTTGTTATGTCTTTTAGCTCCTTAGATGAGTATAGAACAAAAACAGCCAGCTTAATAGGCAGACAAATTGCTGTTGCTTATGGATATACCGATAGTGTGCTTTCAAAAGGTACTTTCTATAAAGAAGATTACGACGGTATGGAGCTTATAAAATGGCTGGAAGAATATCTGTACGAAAGCGGAGAAAAAAATATACAGCTATCAACGGTATCAACTTCTAATGTTGTTCAGTATAATAGCGAGGTTTTCAGCAGTAAAACCTCAACACTTAATACTTCAACAGTAAAGGGTAAACCAGTGCACAGTGTTACAATAGATACAGTAAATCATAAAAACACCACCTACAACCGTACCCTTACACTAACCTTAGCTAAAGATGTTTATAATAGTTTAGGGGAAGACATTAAAACTCTTATGACCTCACGAGTTGGCGAGGGCGGAAAGGCAAATTGGCAGGAAAAAGAAGGATATATGAATTTTTCTGTAGAATACAAAAAGATTACTGCCGACAGATTACAGGAGTATACAAAGCTGTTTTTGGATTGTAAAAACACCAGTGTATATTATGGCGATAAAAACCAAAGTAGTACGCCTTTAGCTGAACAGCTTGTATTTCAGGAAAAAATTAATTTGTTGTCATTTGTATCTAGTACAAAAGATAATGTAATACTAAATTACAATTATACTCTACCAAAAGAAACAACCCACGGTGAGGGTGTAGAGCTTAATAATGGTGAGTGGGCAACCAGCGGATATTGGTCAAATAATACCTATAAAATTTCTGATAATAATGGTGTTTATGATATAAGAGTACCTGACGGTATGCAATATCTTATAAAGGGTATAGACATAAACCTTACTGCTATGGGCAATGAGAACTTTGAGCGTGCTGTAGATTTCGTATACGACAGAAACACAGGTGAAAAAGGATTAAACTATGCCTACAATTTTTTGGCTGGCAAGGGCTTTACTGTATCTAAGGAGTCAGGTACAGACGGATTGGTATGCAGAGTAATTCAAAAAGGAACAGCCGACCAGCTTAATAATACTGTTGGTGAATTATTCGGAAGTGGTAATAGCTTTACTGCTACAAGCCACACCAATGATTTGTCAGTTGTAACCGATATAGCTGTTACTGATAATGTTAACATATCACATATGCTTACAGGTGCAAATGCTAATGTTGATATTGATTATGTAATAAACAGTAAGTGTAACGAAAGCATACGCAATGTTAATGTTATTAATAAATTAACAAAGGTAACAGTAGAAACACAAACAAATAAAGACCTTAGCTATAGTTTTACTGCAAATGGTGGTAATTTCCAAATGGATTATAGTGCAACTGTGCCTTATTACGATGGTGTTATACTTTATTGTATAATATGTGGTACTATACTTCTAATTGTAATGGCAACATTAATCCTTTTGGCAAGATACAATCACAAATTAAAAGAAACAGATAAAGAGTATCTTGAGGAAGAAAATAACAACGATGATAATTCAGATGATGAAAATGATTATACAAAAGAAAATTCAAATGTAAACAATCATACTTATAGCAAGGCTTTAAATAATTTTGATAATTTTGATGACTTTGATGATGATTATATGAAAAAGTATTATGGCTACTAGGAGAAAAATATGTATAAGTACGCAATTTTTGATTTAGACGGAACACTGGCAAATACTCTTGAGGATTTAGCAAATGCGGTAAATTACGCACTAAAAGAAAATGAATTCGATACCCACCCAGTAGAAAGCTATAAGCAAATGGTGGGTTCGGGAATATTAAATTTATTAAAAATAGCCAGTGGTTGTGATGATGAAACAACTGTTAACAGGTTAAAGCAGTATTTTGACAGCTATTACAGCCAACATATTATTGATAAAACCTGTGCATACCCTTGCTGTGAAGAAATGCTGATGAATTTGCAAAGTAAAGGCATTCAGCTTGCTGTGTTGTCAAATAAACCACATATATTTGTTGGTGATATTCTAAAGCACCTATTCCCACAGGTGAATTTTAATGTTGCTTGGGGTAAAAAGGAGGGCTTTCCAATTAAGCCAAATCCACAATCAGTTAATGCTGTATTAAAAGAGTTAAATGCAGATAAGGCACAGTCAGTGTATATAGGTGACAGCAATGTTGATGTGCTTACTGCAAAAAATGGAGAAATATCTTTTATAGGCTGTGCGTGGGGATTTAGAGGAGTAGAAGAGCTACAGCAAGCAGGTGCTTCAAACATTGCCCACAGCTGTGAAGAGCTCCAAAACCTTATATTAGGTGAAGCTTATGAATAAAATAAATTATCAAAAAAAGCTTGATGAGCTAATTGAAGCTATAGAAAAAAACGGTAGCACCCCCACATTGCTTTTGCACAGCTGTTGTGCACCTTGTAGTAGCTATGTAATTGAGTATTTATCTAATTATTTTAGTATAACCGTTTATTACTACAACCCTAATATTTTCCCTGACAAAGAGTATAGATATAGGGCAGAGG
>JAXJTR010000190.1:0-5307 GCA_036309465.1 Acutalibacteraceae bacterium | reverse complement strand
CACTCATACTGGTCGAGGTGACAGGACTTGAACCTGCGGCATCTTGGTCCCAAACCAAGCACTCTACCAAACTGAGTTACACCTCGTTAGCTATTTATTTGTTACTGTTTCGACAGCTTCTTTATTATATATTATTTAGTTCTATTTGTCAATACTTTTTTTAAAATATTTCTGTATTTATTATAAAATTTTTAAAGAGTAAGATTTTGTTAATAACCAGATAACGTTTTGTTGTGCTAATATAAACTTTTAGTTTATTATAATAATTTTTTTAATTGCTTACATAGGTATTAAAATTATGAGTTATCGTATACTAGCCATAATCCTATATTATATTTTTCTATAATTCGTATCGAAATTACTTTTTATTTTACTTTTTATTAAGTATCATATATAAAAACAGCCATTTGGTTATATATCTTTGATAGTAACATTGATGCTTGTTTGAGATGTGCTATGTATATTATAATCTAATATGTGTAATAGTAGTACCCTAATAAAAAAATTAGAGTAAATATTAATAGAACCAACCAGCCATTGGCTCAAAACTCCAATGATTGGTTGGTTTGCAGTTCAATTAAAATCTTATTATATAGTAAATGGACTATATAATAAATATAAATGCTGAGTGGGGAAGAAGATAGAGTTTAAGAAATAGTAAACTCTATAATAAAAGTTGGTTAAAATAAAGCCTTAGATTTCATAGTCCACAGCTACGCTGGTTTCTATAACGCTGTGCATATATTTTTTTACAACATTACAGTGGTACTCGTCGTTTTGATATGCTTCTAATGCGTTAGCATCATCTAATGTAACTGTTAGAATAATATCATAAGAACGGGCTGAATGTAGAAAGTCTTTGCCAACCTCTATACCTTTTAACATAGGAACATTGCCCTGCATACCTAATAACACCTGTGCTGTTTTTTCGCAAGCTTCTGGGCTGTTGTCCTTTAGTTTAAAACAAACTGTATGTTTAATCATTGTAAAAATCTCCTTTTTTAAAATTATAGAAAGGTTAAGAAGCAGTATTTGCTACTTCTTAACCTTTTATTATATATAATTATTTTTTATTCTGAATATATTCATCAATAGCAGCAGCTGCTGTTTTACCTGCACCCATAGCAAGAATAACTGTTGCAGCACCTGTTACAGCATCACCACCAGCATAAACGCCCTCACGAGATGTTAAACCGTTTTCGTCTGCTATAATACCGCCCCACTTTTGAGTGTCAAGACCCTCTGTTGTTGACTTGATTAGTGGGTTTGGTGATGTACCGATTGACATAATTACGCAATCTACATCTAGCTCAAATTCAGAATCAGCCTTAACAACAGGTCTTCTTCTGCCAGAAGCATCTGGCTCGCCTAGCTCCATCTCTACACACTTCATAGCACCAACCTTGTTTTCTTCGTTTGGAAGAATTTCAATAGGGTTAGTTAATAGCTTGAAGATGATGCCCTCTTCCTTAGCGTGCTCTACTTCTTCTGCTCTTGCAGGAAGCTCGTCTTCGCCTCTTCTGTATACTATATAAACTTCTTCAGCACCTAAACGCTTTGCACATCTTGCTGCGTCCATAGCAACGTTACCGCCACCAACAACTGCAACCTTTTTAGAGTTTGCAATAGGTGTTGTGCTGTTGTCTTTGTATGCTTTCATTAGGTTTACTCTTGTTAGGAACTCGTTTGCAGAGTAAACACCTTTTAGGTTTTCACCAGGGATATTCATAAATCTTGGTAGACCTGCACCTGAACCAATATATACAGACTCAAATCCGTACTCGTTCATAAGCTCATCAATAGAAAGAATTTTACCGATAACCATATTGGTTTCTACCTTAACACCTAAAGCCTTTAGTGTTTCGATTTCTTTCTGAACAATAGCCTTTGGTAGTCTGAACTCAGGAATACCGTAAACAAGTACACCACCTGCAAGGTGAAGAGCCTCGAATACTGTAACCTCGTAGCCTTTTTTGGCAAGGTCGCCTGCACAGGTTAGACCAGATGGACCTGAACCGATAACAGCTACCTTATGACCGTTAGAAACTGGCTTTTCAACTACAACATTTTCGTTGCTGTTGTGTCTGTCGGCAACAAAACGCTCTAGTCTGCCTATACCAACAGCCTCGCCCTTAATACCACGAACACAGTTTTTCTCACACTGTGACTCCTGTGGACATACACGTCCACAAACAGCAGGCAATGAGCTTGACTGAGAAATTACATTATAAGCTTCTTCAAAGTTACCCTTAGCAACCTCTTGAATAAAGCCTGGAATATCAATATGTACAGGACAACCATTTACACAAGGCTTGTGCTTACAATTTAAGCAACGCTGAGCCTCGTCAAGTGCCATTTCTTCTGTATAACCTAAAGCAACCTCAAGGAAGTTCTTATTTCTTACATCTGGCTCCTGAGATGGCATTGGATTTTTCTTTAAAGACATATTAGCCATAATTATTTAACCTCCTTTTTGAATAGGTTACAAGTTTCCTCGTGTGCGTGACGCTCAAAATCTCTATACATAGAACCACGCTCAATAGCTTCGTCAAAGTCTACTAAATGACCGTCAAAATCAGGGCCATCTACACAAGCAAACTTTGTTTCTCCGCCAACTGTTAATCTACAGCCACCGCACATACCTGTACCATCTATCATAATAGGGTTCATACTAACAACTGTTTTAATATCATATTCCTTTGTTAGTTTACAAACGAATTTCATCATTACAAGAGGTCCTATAGCTATAACCTCATCGTACTGCTCGCCACTGTCAATAAGTGCTTTAAGAGCATTTGTAACTAAGCCCTTTTCACCATGTGAACCGTCGTCTGTCATCATCTTTAGTACATTACTAACTGCATTGAACTCATCTTCAAGAATTACTAAATCCTTATTTCTAAAGCCAACAATGCTGTGTACCTCGCAACCAAGGCTGTGAAGCTTCTTAGCGATAGGATATGCAATAGCACAACCAACACCGCCACCAACAACTGCAACCTTTTTCAATCCGTCTGTATGTGAAGCAACACCTAAAGGACCAACAAAATCGCTGATAAAGTCGCCTTCTTCTTTATGGTTAAGCTTTTCAGTTGTAGCACCAACAATTTGGAAAATAATTGTAACTGTACCCTTGTCTCTGTCAAAGTCTGCAACAGTTAGAGGTATTCTTTCTCCGTCCTCATCAACTCTTAAAATGATAAACTGACCAGGCTCTGCTTTTTTAGCAACAAGCGGTGCATCAATATCCATTAGAGTTACTGTTGGATTTAACACTTTTTTTCTTACTATTTTGTACATAAATAAACTCACCTTTCAAAATGTATATATGAAAATGATTTTACAATAAACTTAATTATATCACAGCCCGCAACAAATTACTAGTATAAATTAACTTTTATTACACTTATCTTCATTTCTCCCAAAAAAATAAGGTAAGCTTTTTTTATATTTATATTATATGGAAGATTTTACATAACCACTGGAAATTATTTTAAAAAAGTAGTATTATAAGAGTGTAGCTTAATATGCTAAATTTTGAAAGGAGGATTCTTAATGAATCGAATTGAAGGATTTTTCAAAAAATCTACTGCTACTGTTTTGTCAGTATTGATGATG
This sequence comes from Acutalibacteraceae bacterium, assembly GCA_036309465.1. Lineage (GTDB taxonomy): Bacteria > Bacillota > Clostridia > Oscillospirales > Acutalibacteraceae > CAG-964. The sequence continues at coordinate 1,689 of JAXJTR010000190.1, read as the reverse complement.
TCATCAATGGTAGCAGTGGCAGGTACAGCAACTGCAAGTGCAGCTGATACCGAAAAACAGCAGTCAACAGCAACCGTTAATTGGACTGACGGTTCTGTATTGACAGAAAAAAAGGGACTTAGTGTAAAAGCTGGTGACCTTGTTAACCTTTGGGTTGAGGTTACAATTCCTGAGTCAGATTGTGTTATCGAAGGCTGGACAACAGATGTTTACTATGATACAAATGTATTTAAAGTAAACACAGCTTTTGCAGACGGAAAAATGTTTGCATTTGGTAACGAAGCTGTTGACTACGCATTAGGACTATCTGATACAGCTGTAAAGTTCCCTGGCGGTGGTGCAATGCCTCAGGGTAACTTTGAGACAGACGGAAAAATCACTCTTGCAGATCTAGCCCTAGGTGGCTTTGATTTCGAGGGAAAGACAACTAAGCAGTTGTGCGTTCAGCTAATAGTTAAGTCTACAGGAACAGGTAACATTGGTTGTGCAATTACAGACCTAGTAAATGAAGACTTGGCAACTGTATATGTAGACCAAACTACATCACAGGCAATAGGCGGTGCAAAATTCGCACTAAAAACAGAAATTCTTGAGGGTCAGGCTCCAACAGAGGCTCCAACAGAGAAGCCAACAGAGGCTCCAACAGAAAAACCAACAGAGAAGCCATCAGAGGTTCCAACAGAAGAGCCTACTGAGAAGCCAACTGATGCTCCTGTATCACAGAAGCAAATCTACTTTGTTCCAACAACAGATTGGGCAAAAGACAACGCTAGATTCTCTGCTTATTTCTTCGATGGAGATAAGGAGTCTACATGGGTTTCACTAACAGCTACTTCTGACGGTAAGCACGCAGGCGTTATTCCAGAGGGTAACTACAAGAGTGTTATCTTTGTAAGAATGAACCCAGATACAACAGCAAACAATTGGGACAATGGTACAAAGTGGAATCAGACAGCTGACCTAACAATTAGCGGTAACTGCTTTACACTAACATCATCACAGTGGGATGGTGGTAACGGTACATGGTCAACAATTGGTGACATTACAATTCCTACAGAGAAACCAACAAATCCATCTGGCTCAAAGGGTAAGCTATACTTTATTCCATCAAGCAACTGGAAAAATAATAATGCAAGATTTGCTGCTTATTTCTTTAACAACACTACAGAAAATGAGTGGGTATCTCTAACACTTAACGATGATGGCAGATACGAGTGTGCTATGCCTGAAAAAGACTACAAGCAGGTTATCTTTGTAAGAATGAACCCAGCTACAACAAACAACAACTGGGATAATGGTACAAAGTGGAATCAGACAGCTGATTTAACAATTAGCGGTAACTGCTTCACATTAACATCAACAGATTGGGACCTAGGTAACGGTACTTGGTCAACTATTGAAGAACCAACAGAGGCTCCTACAGTTGCACCAACAGAGGCTCCAACTGCTGAACCAACAGAGAAGCCAACAGAAGCTCCTACAGCAACTCCAACAGCTACTCCTACAGACCCAACTCTAAAAACTGACGGTTACTATGTAGTAGGTGATATCAACCTAAAGCTAACAGCTTGTGGTACAGGTAGAGTAAGAGGTACAATTGCACTACAGCCTGGTACATATAATATTAAGCTAAACGACCATGGTACACTACTAGGTTATAAAAAGACTGTAAACAACTCTTCAAATGGT
>JAXJTR010000189.1:0-4738 GCA_036309465.1 Acutalibacteraceae bacterium | reverse complement strand
TTTATCCCACTATTCCTTATGGCTATATCAGGTGCTATGGTAAGTTTTATAATACATATTGTGGTACACGAGTTAGGGCACTTAGTTTTTGGATTACTTACAGGCTATAAATTTTCTTCATTTAGAATTGGCAGTTTAATGCTTATCAAAACCGAGGATAAACTAAAATTTTGTAAATATAGCCTTGCCGGCACAGGTGGTCAGTGCTTATTAATGCCTCCTAAAAATCACAAGAAAAAACCTTACATATTATATAATCTAGGTGGTATATTTTTTAATTTGATTTTTTCTGCCATTATTGTTGCGATTATTCCATTATGTAGCCATATTATAGCTAAGGCTGTATTAGCAGGTGTTGCTTTTGGCGGAGTAGTTACAGCTACTTGTAATGCTGTACCCTCAGCTTCTGTAGATAACGACGGTAGCAATACTGTTGCAATTGGCAAAGACCCTTATGCTATAGATGCTTTTTACAATCAAATGGAAATTAATTATTATATTTCCCTTGGTAAATCTTTAAAAGATATACCATTGGATTTATTTTATCTGCCTGAAAATGCAAATCTTAATAATAAAATTATTTCTGCTATTGCTGTTCAAAGATGTAATGTCTATATGTTTGATATGGAAATAGAAAAAACATATACAGAAATGAAACATCTGTTAAGTTCAGAGGCTACATTGGCTACAATTTACTATAGTCTTTTAAAGGTAGAATGTGCCTATTGTGAAATGGTTACCGAAAATAGAAAAAATGTTGTAGATGAGTTTTTAGATAAAGAGACAAATAAAATAATAAAAGCAATGCACACTAATCCATCTATTGTACGCTTTAATTATGCTTATGAATTGTTTTATAATAACAACATACAAGAAGCAGATAAATATTTAGATAAATTTGAAAAGGTTGCCAAAAACTTTCCTTATCCAAGCTTATTAGACAACGAGCGTGATTTGATGAATTACGCAAAGGAAAAATATTCTACTGCCACAGCAAACTTATCTAATTGATAGTAACAATAATATAAGCACTTTACATTTTGTTTTATACAGATGTAAAGTGCTTTTTGTGTATACAGCTTTCATAATAACACCTTAATATGGTGTTTGATAAATCTCTACATAAATCAATGATATAATTTATTCCATTCTTTATAAAGAAATCAGTATTATACTATGCTAATATTTGGTGGTGATTTTTCTTATTACTGTTGCTGGTTAAAAGTATTTAGCATAATACCTAAAAATTAATAAAAATGTTGTGAAATAATTTAAAAAAGTATGTAAAATAGCTAAAAAGTTTTTATATCTAAGGTGTAAAGTGATGAAAAAACTTTTGTTTTGTTGCAGTTATTGTTTTAATTGTAAATTTGCTATATAATAAATGTGTAATTATTATTTTATACGCATTTATAAGGAGGAAAAATAATGAACAAAAAGTTTTTAAGCGTAATGCTTAGCAGTGTGTTGCTAGCTACTACTTGTATTATGTCAGGTACAGGAGCATCAGCAACTACGCTAGACGATAATGCACAATCTAAGGCTAATGCAGAAGCAACTGTAAGTAATGCAAGCGACCCTGTTGAACTGGTTTTTTACAGCTACTTAATGGACGGAAGAACTCAGCCTGGACATAAACAGTATGTGTACCAGCAGAAGCAGGTTGTAAAAGCAAATCGTGGCGACGAGATTAAGCTAAAGATTAATATGAAAGCTGAAGACGAGCCATATCTAAGTTCACTATCAATTAGATATGACCTTACAGAAAAGGATAATATCCCAGGTTTGTTTGGCAAAGGTGGTCTTATGGAAACATCACAGGCTAACTTTATAGCTACACATATTCCTTGCCGTAGAACAGGCTTGCTTGAGTATCAGAGTATTAAGATGAACGATGTTATTCAGGAAAAGTGCGATAAATACTATGATGATGGCGACATCTTTATGGATTGCGGTGCTTTCTCAGAGTATTCTCTAAGTGATAAGTTCGACTGCTTTATGATAGTTCCATCTGAGTTTATTATGGACGATTCAGAAGAGTTTGCAGAAATGCGTGAAAAAATGCACTTCTCTGAATCTAAGGGTGGCGACGAGTATTGTACAATTACATTTAAGGTTTCAGAAGATACATCATTAGGCAACCAGCAGACTTGCGTTATCTATACACCAGAGTTCCAAAAGGCTATTGCTCAGGGTAATGTTGTACAGGTAACAGAGATGACAATGGAAGTTACAGGCTCAACTTATGTTGGAGCTAATAAATACTTAGTAGGCGATGTTAATTCAGATAGTAAAGTATCTGTTGCAGACTTAATTGCACTACAGAGATATAAGATAGGAATGTTTGATTTAACAAGTAACGGTAAAAAGGCTGCCGATGTAAACTGTGACGGAAGTATTACTCTAAAAGATATACTAATGCTACAGAGATATTTCATTTACATAAATTCAGAGGGTGCACAAATAAATACTTGGAAAACATACTAATATAATTATCACACCACGGCTGTTGTAAAATAGTCGTGGTGTTCTATTTGTGATAATGTAATATATCTGTAACAAAATTGTAACTTTTGCATATAAAATATTTAATAAACTATCTATAAAGACTATCAATTTTTTTAATGTAAAGATATTATTCGTAAATATTGTGTAAATTTACGAAAATTATTATTTGCTTTTAAACTTATTGAAATTAGCATTATTATGATGTATAATAATGCAGTGAAGAATAACTTCAGATATTTTTATTATTAAAAGGAGGATAAAATTATGTCCAAGAAAAAGGTACTTAGCGTAGTTCTTGCTGCTTCTATGATTGCTTCTCTAGCAACTGTTGCAGCTGTTTCTACATCTGCTGCCGATGTTCGTGGTACAATCTATTTCGATTCTACCGGTCTAGGCGGTTCAGCCGCTGCTAAGCGTGGCGTATATTATTGTTATACATGGGGTAGCGAAGGCGGAGCAATTTACGAATGGGATACTAAAGATTGTAAGATGACAGATCTAGGTAGCGATCTATATTCTTTCGATGTTCCATCAGTTAACAAGGCTGGTGAGCCTGTTACTGCTGACCTAGTTATTTTCCATGCTAATCAGGGTGAGCAGACATACGATACAACATTTAACGATGCTTGCTTCGGTGATACTGCTTATGTATTAGATGAGCTATACGAGAGCACAGTTGACAGTGAAAAGGTTAACTATGCTTGTGCGTGGAGAAACAACAAAGATCAGGGTGCTCATATTGCTATTACTTCAACAGGTAAGGTACAGGGTATCGGTATTCTTCCTAGCGAAACACCTGAGTCTATTACAGATAAGTTTATAGAAGATTATAAAGCTGGTATGGCTGAGGGCAAGAAGGGCTATGACAACGCAGCACTAGTAACAGAAGAGGCTAGAGCTGATTTCATTGCTAAGATTAATGCTATTCTTGAGGCTAACAAGTCAGAGGAGAAGCCAACAGAGGGTCCAACAACAGAGGCTCCATCAGAGACTCCTACAGTAGCACCAACAGTTGCTCCTACACAGGCTCCAACTGCTGCACCAACAGATGCTCCAGCTGCAGAAGATCCATACGGCAGATATAAGGGTCTACCTCTACCTGCTGACCTAAACATTCCTGCTCAGAACTCTAACAGAGAGGCTTTCATTGAAGCAGGTGCTCCAGAAGATTGGGATGGTAACTACAACGTTTACTACTTTGAAGCTCCAGAAGAGTGGATTACAGAGAACGCTGATAAGAAAGACGAAGGCTTTGAAATCGGTTTCTACTGGTTCTGTGGTAGTATCAGCAATGAGTGGCCAGGCGAGCCAGCTCAGAAGCTATCTGTTCTAGATGAGAACGGTAACGACATTTATGCTAACGAGAGAATCTACTACGGTTTCGCTCCATCATTTGCTACAAACATCATTTGGAACAATGGTATCAGCGATGCAGTAGCAGAGAACAAGAAGTTTAAGCTACAGACAGAGGACGTTAAGGTTGACGACCCACAGATGAACAACCTATGTGATGAGGCTTACGAGGTTGACGATACAATCGAGGGTGCTTACCTTGCTGGTTGTCTAAGCTACGTTTCAGAGACAGTTGAAGTTGAGAATCCATTAACAGGCGACATTATGAATGTTTACAAGGTTAAGTGGATGTACTTTGACCCAAGAACAAACTCAACAACAAAAGAGGCTCTAAAGGATGCTGACGGTAACTTCGTTACAACTTCAGATGCTTACTGGGAGTATGATAAGGTTGCTCTAAACCCATACTACGACCTAGACTATTCACACGTTAACGATGCTGAGGTTCCAACAACAGCAGAGCCAGCAACTCTACCTCCAACATCAGCAGATGATCCTACACAGTCTGTAACAGACCCAGCAACACAGGGTTCAACAGATAAGAAGGGTGATAAGAACGACGGTAAGGGTACAGTTGATACAGCTGAGCATACAGCTGTTACAGTACTAGGTGCTATTGTTCTTTCTGCTATGGGCGTTGCTTTTGTTGCTCGCAAGAGAAGAGAAGAGGCTTAATTTATAATTTAGCTGATTATCTAGTATAATTTTAGGGTGTACACCTTTTGGTGTGCACCCTTTTTATGACTTTAGTCAGTGCAAAGGCGTCTTGCCGCCTTTGTGCAAAAAACCACCCGCTATGCGGGTGGAGACAAACCGTTATACAAAAATAGCCAACCTAAGATATAATAGAGATGTTCAAGTCACTATGAAATCAAAG
>JAXJTR010000188.1:0-15684 GCA_036309465.1 Acutalibacteraceae bacterium | reverse complement strand
TTGTATTGCTAAGCTTATGTTTTAAATACATACCCTCATCAGGAGAAAGCTTGTTACCTGTTAATGTCATACTTATTCCTCCCTAAATCTGTATAGTTAAGCTAAAATCCAATTTTTATTAAGAGCAACAGCCTTTTGAATATCTGCCAGTCTTGATAAATTAACACTTCCTAATGTAAGTGTAGCCGGTTCATCATTTGTTCTGTCTGCTAATGCGGATAATATCCCCAGTAATGTTTGAATACTATAGCTTGTGCTAAATTGTAAATTAATACTGCAATTAAAGTCCTTTTCTAAAGTTACATTTGTAAGAGTTGTATTTTGTGCAAAAGCGTTGACATCTACTTTAGTTAATGTGTTAGGTAGAGTTAAGCTTTTTAAAATACCAAATCCAAAGGCGTATGCGTCTATTGTAGTTACTCCTTTTGGTATTTCTAAAGTTTCTATTTGACACGAATGAAAAGAGGAAGCACCAATAGTTTCCAAAGTGCTTGGAAAAACAACCCCTGTTATACTCTTTTTTCTAAGACAAAATCCGTTAGGTATTGCAGTAACTCCCTCGGGAAATATAAGTGTACCTATGTTATCATTTAGCATAAACCTGTTAAAAACCTCATAGATATCCTCAACAGGAATAGACCTTATTAAATCACCATAAATTTTTGTAGGTGTATTATTTATAGTAATTTTGCCTCTTGATTGAATAGCTGATTTAATGTTGTCAAAATCCTTTATTGCTTGATTAATGTTTGTTTCTAAATTAGCCATTTGTTTCACCGCCATTCAATCTGTTTTCTAATTTGGCATTAGATGCTGATATATATTGGTAATACACAATTTCTGCAATAGCTGATTTGTCTTGTTCTGTAATAGTGTATGTGTCACCCTTTGCACCATTGTTAATGGTAAAGTTGCTTGTGCTTCCGTCTGTATAATACACTGTATAAGTGTCTGTTAAATTTTGGGTGTTAGTTTTTTCTATTGAAATTACACCCTTAAAGTTTGATAAATCCTTAGCACCTAGCTGATTAAGCAAACTCTGAAAGCTTAAAGCGGTGTCTTGTAACAAGCCCATATATTTGTTTTCAGCCTGATGAGAATTATCTAAGCTTGCAATTATTTTCATAGTAATAATGTCGCTTTTTAAAATAACATTTTCACCATTTGTAATTAAAAGCTGTAGCTTTTGTGTGTTACATTCGGTTAATTCTTGTGGTACCGAAAACATAAGTGTATTGCTTGGTACTATAGCCGAATTTACATTACCATTATCATCTTCAAATGTTAGGGTGTATGCAAAGCTACTGTTTATTAGCTGTGCTGGTAGCTGAAACTGCAACACAACTGCATTGTGCTCACCTGTATAGCCAAGTATGTTGTTAGCAGGCACTAAAGTACCGTCGCAATATACCTTTATGTGTATTTTTCTGTAACTGTCCAATTTTTGACTCCTTTCGTATTTAAGAAATATTCAACAACAGTTTATTTATAAACTGTTTCGATAAATAGTCAAAAATTAAATGAAGTTGCAGTTAAATATACAAGGTTGTACAAAGAAGAAATAAAATTAACTATTTGTTTTAATATATGTTAAGTGGTCTATATAGGTGCAAAAGAAAAAAATAAAAAATTTAAAATAAGTGTTGACAACTATCCTTGTCATATGGTAATATATACTCGTGACAAGGATAATTGTCAAAACGTAAACGAAAATTGTCAATATGTAAAAGAGAATTGTCAATTGTCCTATGTTTCAGGTTGTACAACAAAAATATTTAAGAATAGTGTATTTTACATAGAAGGAGGTATGGCTAGTGCCACTTTATAACAAGTTGAAAGAGTATAGGGCTAAGATTAATGTAAACCAAAGCCAATTGGGGAATATGGTAGGTGTATCTCGCCAAACCATAAGTCAGATAGAACGAGGGGATTATTCACCAAGTGTAGTGCTTGCATTAAAAATAGCTAAGATTTTTAACGTTACTGTAGAGGAAATTTTTGATTATCAGGAGGACTAAGAGATGAACAATTTTGAAGAGGCTATTTCAGTTAAAAAAGAAGAAAGAATAAAAAAGACAAAATCGGCAGGTAAAGTAGTTTTTGTAATAAGTATAGTGTTTGGTGGTGTTATAGGTTTTCTTACCGGTAGTGGTGCACTTGATAACGTTAAATTTAATTTGTCTGCGGAGCAAATTGCAACAGTAGTTTATAATTTAGCTATTGTATTAGGGTTGGCTACAGCTGTTATAGGTTCAATTGTATTCTTAGTTGCATATAAAAGAACTTCTAAATTGGTAGATAAAGCACAAGCCGATGATAGTGTATTTGAAACAGCAGATAAGGCTGTGGATAAATTATCTGTAACAGTAGTTATTTTATTTTTGTTAGATACTTTATTTATGCTGGTATCTATGAAGTATATAATGGGTGGAGCATTTGACGAAAATTTGTGGGCAGCCCTTGTTGCTATAGTTATGGGCGTATCAGAATTTTTATATATTGCTTATGTACAAAAGGTTAATAAGCTAAATACTAAGCTTACTCCAAATATATCAGGAGAAGTTACAGATTTAATGCCATTCACAACAGCTGAACTACAAACAGATGAGGCACAGAAGCACATTATGTATAAAGCTGCATATAAAACAATAGGAATATGTACTAATACATTAATTTCAGTGGGAGCTGGTTTAATGTTGATATCTGCAGTATTTGGTATTTCAATTTTGTATGGTATAGGATTTTTTGTATCTGGTGCATTCGTTCATTTGGTATTTACTATAAAAAATTACTTGCTAACACATAAAAAATAATTTTGGTATAGTTTGTATATATTTTTTAATCTGTACAACAAACATTTGCCTTTGAATAAATAAATTTGTAAAAATACACAAATAGACTTTACTAGCATTTATATTTATGGTATAATAATCTTCAATTATTTCATTGAATGGTTGAGTTTATCATTTTTGAATAGTAATTTTTATTAATGTGAATGGAGGAGATTTAGGATATGGCAAAAAATGAGTTTTTTACTTATAAAAATAAACCACTTGTAAGAAGTGGCGATGTGCTTTATTACGGCAGTATGAGTGACCCTTTTGTTGTAAGATTAAAAATTAAATCTAAAAAAACGGTGGGAGATTTAGAAGTAGCTGATAAGGTTTCTATACAGCTAATGAATACATCTCCTGATGTAAGTCCAAGAAAGCAGGTTGTTAAGTCTAGTGAAAAAACAGGTTTGTACAACGCAATGGATTTTGCCGAGGTTTGGCTTAGAAGAGCATTAAAGCCTCAGGAATAAATATAAATATTTAGTTAGTAGCCATAGGTTTTCCTGTGGCTACTTTTTTAGATATGTTTCAGTTTTATAGCTGTTACCATAACTACAGTCTAAAGCAGTGTACTCGGTATTTAATGTTTTTATTTTTTAGAATATAATAGTTTGATAAATGATATGGTTTGCTCTGATATATTAGAAAGTTTAGAGATAAACAAGTCAACGTTTATTAACTATCTATATAATATTTATCTATATCATGCTGAGATTGATAAAAAACAAAATTATATTGATGAGTGTGAGCGTGTAAAGATGGAATGCAAATTAGCCTCGCTAAACGCAAGTGAGGTATGGTACGATGTGACAAGATTAAAAGAAACAACTTGCCACAGCATTGTTATGTCCTGCTACTTCTTAATCTGTGAAAGATTGAGAAAATGTGGAGAACAATGCTGTCGCTTTATATCCGCAGTTGTAATTTGGCATTTATCAGTAGGCATTGATTATATAACTAGAGATTTAACCAGTCATAAACTAACAAGATACAATAGTATTTCTGATATAATTGCCATGATTAGTACATTTGAATTTTTAACACTATTATCAAAAAAATAAATTATTCTATCTTATCTTTGTAAATAATGTGTATTGAAAATAAAACATACTTATGATACAATACCAGCTGTTAAAGTGCTTTAAATAATTTTATAATACGAAAGGACGGAGCTTTTTATGAGAAATAATTTTGGCAGAAAAGCCATCGCACTTATATCTACATTGGCAATTATGTCTACAGCAACTGCTGTATCATCTTTTGCATACAACGGAAACAACGCTGCATATTACGCAAACAAATACGCTACCAGTCCTAATTCTTACTATAGATATTTTGAGGGTGGAGATTGTACTAATTTTGTATCACAGTGCCTAAGAAATGGTGGATTAGCAACTACTGACACAAAAAACAAATCTTTAGGTATTAACAACGAAAGCAGTTCATGGTATCATCAAAAGTATCATGTTAAAAAATATTTATTTAACTGGTGTTACAGCGAATACGATGATTGGAAAATCTCAACAACTTGGATTCGTGTATCCCACGAAAAGAAGGGTGGAGCTGGTCTATATCAGTACCTAAGTGCAAAATCAAATGTAGAAAAAACAAAAACAACTGATGTTAGCAAGATTATCTCAAAGGCAAAAGTTGGAGATGTAATTCAGTTAGCTTCTAGTACTAATGCACTGGCAGGTCACAGCATTATTGTTACATCAAAATCAAAAAATGATTTAACAGTAGCATATCATACAGGTAATAAAAAGAATGTTTCTTTTAAGTCCATGGCTAAGAATTACAAATGTTTTTATTTACTTCATGTCAAATAATAATTAAGGATGCCTGGATATGAAAAAATCAAAAAAAATAATTCTTGTGTCTGTTTCGATACTTCTTGTGGCTGTTATATGTTTCTTTGTATGTACCAATTTTGTTTTTCCTGTATCTTTCAATGTATCAGAAATAACATATTACAGATTGGATAATAACAGTGATAAAGGAACAGAATATGATGACGGATTAGACGAAAATGACTATTTTGATACTCTGGTAGCGGAGTTTGCTGATTATAGAAAATCCGGTTACACAGATCAACAGTTTCTTACTGAGTATACATATCTTCCATCTGACAATCCTTCTGATTACATTAATATTTCATATCATGTCAAAGCCAATAACATTAGTCTGTTTGATATTACAAATGGAATTGTCCTTTTTGATGACATAAATAACGAAACGAAGTTTTTCTTATATACAGATATTCCACTTTATCTATCAGTTGACAAGCTTTCCAATAGTGATTGGCTTTTCTCCTGTACAGCATATGTAGGGGATCTTTCGGATAAAGAGGTAGAAACAAAGTTAAAAAATGTTGAGCTTCAAATCTCATATTATTCTAGCATTGCAAAGAACCTACAGACAAATATAAAACCATCTGATAAAGTTGGAGTCTCAATTAAAAAATAAAACAAAATAATAAAATCAAAGAACGGCGACAAAATATAACAACTGTTATACTGTCGCCGTTTTTTAGGGAGGATTTACTATGTTCAAACTGGATAAGGTCTGTAAAAGCTATAAAACCAGTTATTCCGATAATCTAGTTCTAAGCAATATAAACACAGAAATTTCTTCAACTACAGTGACAGCTATAACAGGAAGTTCTGGTAACGGAAAAAGTACCTTACTTAATCTTATATGCGGTATGGATAAACCAGACTCTGGTAACATATATTTTAATGACATTAATCTATGTAATCTTTCAAAAAACAAAATGGCAGATCTTAGATTAAACAGCTTTGGTTTTGTGTTTCAAGATTTTCAGTTAATTTCTACTCTCACTGTAAAAGAGAATATTCAAATACCAGAAAGAGTAAAATACAAGCGCAATAACAACCAATGGTTAGATGAAATTCTAGAAATGCTAGATCTAAAAGAAAAAAAGAATAGATATCCACACCAACTTTCGGGTGGTGAAAAACAGCGCACTGCTATTGCTAGAGCTATTATAACAAAACCTTCTGTTCTACTTGCAGATGAACCTACAGGAAACCTTGATGAAGAAAATACAAAAAGAATTATGCGTTTCCTTTTTGATTACTCAAAGAATAATAACTGTGGTCTTATTTTTATAACCCACGAATATTCTCTTGCTGAAAGAGCAGACAATATTATTCGTGTTGAAAACAAAAGTGTAAACTACATAAAAAGAAAAGAGGAGACTTAAATTTATGGGTGCTTTTCTTAAAATATCAAAAAGCTTTGTTAATAATAAAACTTATTTATTTGCTATCGTCATTATCTGTATAAGCTCCTTTTTGCTTGTTTCCGCTTTTTTGCTTTTTTCTGATTATACCACTTCCTATACAGATGCACAAAATAGGGAATTATACGGAAGTTATGATATTAATATAGAAAATATAGACAAAGCTCAAATAAACACCTTAAAAAAGAAGTTTTCGGTAGAAAACATTAGCGAATATAGTATAGAGTTCTCTCAAAAAGAAACAGGCACTACTTTCTACATATATCCTGACGATAAATTTCTTTCAATGTATTCTTTAACATTGACCGACGGCAAAATGCCCCAAAGTGACAAGGAAATCCTTTGCGAACCTTGGTTACTATACAACAACGGTATATCAGCTGATAATATGCTTGGTGCTGAAATAACACTTGACGGAACAAAATATACAGTTTCCGGTTTGATTGTAAAAAATTCTATTCTAGAAGATACCTCACATAACGCCTACGTAATATGCTATAATAACCGTCAGCCAAATTGCATTCTTATAGATGTAGAAAATAATGTTGAAACTGTGTATAAAGAGCTTTCTAATAAATATAAACACTCTTCTGAAATATTTGTCAGCAAAAATATAGATATTGAACTTTTAAATGAAAATAAAAGTTTTCTTTCAGATGGCATCATCTTGTTGTTAATTATTATTGTAGTATTCTCTTCTGCTGTTTCTGTGTGGAACTGCGTTAACGTATTTATCCAAAAAAATGTTAAAAACATAAGTATTTACAATCTTTTGGGAATTAGAAAATTCAAAGTACTAATTTCTATGTCTGCTATAATTTTTGTATGCATACTAATTGCAAATATTTTGGCCTGTTTGATTTTTGCTTTGTTCTCAAAGACAATGATCTCATTTTTGAACGAACTTAATTTTGACACACTTTTGTCCTTTAGCTATTCTGTTCCAATTATAAAATATATTCTTCTTTCTTTTATACTGACTATTATAGAATCAATTTCCTTACTTGTGTCTGTATACAAGGTTAACAATATGGATTCATATAGTGCATCAATCAACTATCATTTAATAGAAAGTAAAAAACCTTCTTCAAAGCCATTGCAATATGTTTTTTGGCGTATTGCAAGTAACAATTTTAGATTATCAAGAAAAAGAAATATTTTTGCATCTGTATCTGTAATTTTATCCGCCGTTACTATTATTTCTGTTTGGTATATGCTTGACAATATTAACGCCGAAAATGTTAATTATGGAGACATAAGCTTTGTAGTAGAATTTTCGGCAAATGATATAATAACCAATGACACTATTAAAGAAAAAACATACGAAAAACTGCGTGCAAATTATATTACTGAAACAAGAAATATTTGTGCATCTCAAATTCGTATTCCAACTCACAATCTTACAGACGATTTCAAAAACTTGCTATCCACAAGTCCTGATTATTATGCAGCGTTTAATAACAAATTAAACACCTCTGTATATATTCCTGTCAATATCCTTTCTGTTGACCAGCTAAATATCAAAAAATATCAGCTACAAGATTTTGAAGCTGTTGTATACACTCAAATGCTAAATACCGAGATAGATATGTATACAAATATAAAAAATGGTGATATTCTAAACTGCCGTACTTCCTATAACGAAAACTCAGAGTTAAAAATAAAGCACATAGAGAAAGTTGTAGACTTTAACTTGTATACGACTACAAAAATGGCTATTATTCTGGTAAACGAAAATACCTTTAGAAATTTGTCAGGCAACAGTATTGCAGATAAATTCTATATAAAAGGTAATGTTTCTGAACAAGAGCTGATAAAACTTATAGGTTCTAACAATGTAGTTAAGATACAAAACATTCGTGATGAAAAACAAAATCTTGAACTTGTGAAAAATAACATAGAAATGATAAAATATCTTATGGCATTTATGTTTTCAGTGGGAATTATAACCATAGGAATTAATGTGGCAATTACTATGTATATAAAAAATATGTTTTTTGCCAAAGAATATGCTGTGCTTAGTGCAATAGGTATTAAAACATCAAGGATATTAAGGATTATTTTTTACGAAACTATACGACTTATAATTCCAGTTATTCTTTTCTCAGGAATTTTCTCATGTTTTTCAACTATGATTATAAAGCAAAACATTCAAAATAATAGCAGTATGTATTCGTACCCGGTAGAAATTTTTCTTTTATGCAGTGTTGGAATAATTATTGTATTTTTATTATGTATTATACCAACAATCATAACTTTAATTAAAAGAACAGTGCATTCTAATATTAACCGGGCAACTTAAAAATTTTTATTACCTGTTATTACCAATACTGTAAATACCGTTAAATTGTTGACAGAATTGTTATTATGTGCTAATATATTACTGTTGATTAGTCTTGACTAACTTATGCGTATAACTAAATGAATATATAATATTTTAAGGGAAAAGTACAGTGTTAAAGCTGTGCTTTTCTCCTTTTTTTTATCATATAATTAATTGTTATATAGAGATTTTTATTGAAAGCTTTTATATTTTAGTAGCGGGATAATAGGAGGGACTTATAGTGGATTATTTTTCAGTTGTTGGAATAGCCTTAGGCTTATCTATGGACGCCTTTGCAGTTTCGGTAACTAACGGTGCTTTAACAGAAAAGATAAAAATACCTTACGTTTTAAAACTTACAGGTTGCTTTGGCTTATTTCAAATGGTTATGCCAATAGCAGGGTGGTTAGTTGGTAAGGCAGGGGAGAGCTTTATATCAGCAGTTGACCACTGGGTTGCTTTTATTTTGTTGACCATTATAGGTGTAAAAATGATATCTGATAGTATTCCTGAGATAAAGGATAAAACTATTCCTGAAAAACAAGAGTGTTTAAGCGAAAAAACAATAGTTGCACTTGCTATAGCAACTAGCATAGATGCACTTGCAACAGGCGTAATTTTACCATCGGCTGTTGGTGCAAATACCATATTACTAATGTTCATATCGGTTGTTTTAATAGGTGTTATAACCTTTATAATATGTATAGCAGGTGTTTATTTAGGAAAAATTTTTGGATATTTTATATCTAAGCATACAGGAATAGCCGGAGGAACCGTGCTTGTAATTATTGGTATAAAGATATTAGCAGAGCATTTGACATTAAAATAATAAAAGACTAAAGGGTTGTAGCAAACTAATAAATTGCCACAACCCTTTAGTGTTATTAAGATAATATTTTACGATGATTAAAATATGGTATATTAATTTTAAGAAAAAGTCTCTACAAAATAATACAAATAAGTCCGTTACAGCCCTCGTTAATTATGCGTTCAATAGTTTCTTTTAGCTTGTTTCGTGCATCTATCGGCATACGATTTAGCTTGTTGTGTAGACCCTCGTTAACAAGCTCGTGCAAAGATTTTCCAAAAATATTGGACTCCCAAATTTTTATAGGATTTTCTGTAAATTCCTTTAGTAGGAACGACACTAGTTCCTCTGATTGTTGTTCACTGCCAACTATAGGGGTTACCTCTGTTGTTATATTTGTTTTTAACATATGAATAGATGGGGCAGAGGCACGCAAACGAATACCATATTTGCCCCCTTGCTTAATAATTTCAGGCTCTTCAAGAGATAATTCCTCCATAGATGGCATTACAATGCCATAGCCTGTTTCGTTAACATTTTCGTAAGCTGTTTTTATTTTATCAAAATCAGTTTTTAGCTTTGCAAGCTCCATAACACAGTTAAGCATATCGCCCTCGTCTGCTATGGTTAAGCCTGTTTTTTCGCCTAACACTTTGTAGAATAAGCTGTTATTTAATGTAAGAGTAATTTTTGCTGTGCCTTTGCCAAGGTCTATGGCAGATATTTCGGCTTTTTCGATGTTTTCGCAGGTGTTTGCTGATGAGGTTATAAGTTGTATTTCCCTTAATTTGCAAACCTTTCTTGCAGTGGATTCTATTGCTGTGTAGATAGACTCCTTTAGCCAATGATTTTTTTCTAAGCCTGCTATCCATTTTGGCATATTAACTTTAATTTCTCTAACAGGAAATTCAAACAATATCTGTGCAAGAATTTTTTTAATTTCGGTTTCATCAAGCTGTAAACAGTTGGCACAAACAACAGGAACATTGTGCTTTGTGCCAATTTCCTTAGCTAAATTTGTTGCCTCTATAGAATTTGGCTCTAAAGTGTTAAGAAGAACAACAAAAGGCTTGTTAATATCTTTTAACTCTTGAATAACCCTTTCTTCTACTTCGGCGTATTCTTCTCGTGGTATGTCACTTATACTACCGTCTGTTGTTACAACAAGACCAATGGTAGAGTGGTCGGTAATTACTTTTTTTGTGCCAATTTCCGCTGCCATATTAAAGGGGATTGGGTCATCAAACCACGGAGTTTTTACCATTCTTGGTTGGTCATCTTCAATATATCCTATAGCACTGGGCACAATATATCCTACACAGTCAATGGCACGCACCTTTAGGCTGGCATTACCCTCTAAAGTTATTTCTACTGCATCTTCAGGAATAAATTTAGGCTCTGTGGTCATTATTGTTTTGCCACCGGCAGATTGTGGAAGCTCGTCAACAGCTCTTTCTCGTCTGCTTTTATTACTTATGTTAGGAATAACTATGGTGTCCATAAATCTTTTTATAAATGTAGATTTACCTGTTCTAACAGGTCCAACTACACCTATGTAAATGTCACCATTAGTTCGTTGAGCAATATCTTGATAAATATTTCGTTCCTCCATCTTTTATCCTCCTTTATATGTTTGGTATAAACAGCATAGTAGGTGTGGTTATTTCGTCATCTTCAAGTTGATTTTCCTCTTTAACTGCCTTACAGCATACAGCATATTCCTTAGCAATGTTCCATAAATTTTCCCCACGACCGGCATAATATAAAGTAAGGGCAGATTCGTTATCTTTAATGCGTGGGTGGTCCATATCTGCTGTAGCGGTAGTTATATATCGTATAGTTTTTAAAGAGGAGATAGTTATGTCTAATTTAGTTTCTATTCTAAAATCAATAGAGCTGTTTCCATTTATTCTAAAGCTTATAGATTGCACAAATCCCTCGGCTGTTATTATGCAATCAGCTCTTTCAGCGGAAATAGGGTGAGTAAATTCTACAACTCTTTCGGAATAAAAAGGAATCCCTTCGTTATCCTTACCTAATATGCACATATTTAATTTGCCTTTTGCCAGTGAGTTACCGTCTTCGTTAATAATATTAATATTGCATTGCTCGCACCATAAGTCGATAATTGACATAATACTGTCACAGCCGGCATCAACAGTTGCCTTTGTAATACAGTTTTCGCTGTAGCAACGGTCAATACATTTTAGCTGTGCTTGGCTAAAGATTAAATTTATATCATAATCTGTAGAATAGGCATCTACAACAGGTGTTATTTCGCTATTTTTATAGCCTAAGGCTGTGGCTGAAAGCTTAATTTCAAAGGTAACAGTATGATTAGTGTCGCCATAGTCAGACTTTAATCCTACTGTATGATTTACCAGTTCAATATTAGTGACACATAAGCAACCCTCATCAACACCGTCTGCATCAAGAATTTCGCTAAAGGGCATAGTATAGTCAAATAGCTTTGTTTCACCTGTGTTAATGTCGGCAAGGTATAGCACTTTAATGTTAACGTCGCCCTTTACTATAACCTTGTTGCTTATAGCTTTACATTCGCCTTTTATAATTGTTGCATCGCTTTTTAAAATTGATTCAATACTAGAATTATCATTGCCCAGTGTAACAGTGTCTGAAAGCAGAAATTGCTGTTGCCCCATACCCTCAAGAGTAGAAACAGAGGAGCTTTTTGATTTAATCTGCACTGCTTTATCGTCAATATCTACAGGAAAATCTTTATCACACTTACAAATAACCTTAGCACATATAGAAAAAGCTCCGTGAAGGTCTAATCTTCTAGGACTTAATGCACGACAGTTGATATATTCTGTTTTTACTTTGGCAGTTACAATGGCGTTTTGTGGACTTTGCTTCATATTAAAAGAGGAAGAAAAGGGAATATTATGGTCACTGCACCTTACAGATTTCTTAATAGAATCTATGTAAAGAATTTTAATTTCTGCACTGCCTTCTACTTCTAAGCGGTCCCCTGAAATACTCTTAGTAAAAATTTTGGGAGTAACTCTACATTTAAGTATTCTTAAAATGTCTGGGCAATAGTCGGGTAGGGTTAAGTCTAGGTCAATGGGTTGCTCTGAACATCCGTCAAAAACTGTTTCCTGTAAAGAAACAGCTTTTTTTAACAAGGTGTAATCCATTTAAAATCTCTCCTTTTTAATACCTGTCCTTGCTTCACGACAGTTTGTTTACAACCTAAATATATTCATTTTTGGTAGTATATATTACAGCAGATGTTCAAATAAATATATGACATAATTTTTGTATAGAAATAAAACATAATATAAAACTAATATTGATGAATAATAAATTGAGTATAAATTTGCTAAAAGAAATGATTAAAAATTTTAAGTATAAAATAAAAGGGAAAACTTGTGCAAATTAACGAACTTGTTATAAAAGAATAATTGAATTTGAATAAATATTGAAAATAAATTTTTTGTAGGTTATAATAAAATATAATTAAACTAAACGGCAGAAATGTTGTAAAAAATACTAGGGAGATGATTTAATGGATATATCAATGGCTGAAAGAGTTACGACCTCGTTAACTATATTATTAACAGGTTTTGTAGTAGTATTTTTGGTTTTAATTTTATTGATAGGTCTTATCAAACTATATGGTATAATAGTTACCAAGGGTCTTGAAATAGCAGAAGCTAAAAAGGCTGAAAAAGAAGCAGAAAAAGCTAAGGCTATAGCAAAAATAGAAAACGAAACTAAGCCTATTGTATCGGCTGAACCAACTGTTAAATCTGCCAGCGTAGATGATGGTGGTATTCCTCAGGAGGTTATTGCTGTTATTGCCGCTGCTGTTGATGCAATGTATGGTCAGGGTGCTGTTAAGGTTAAATCTATTAAAAAAGTTCCACAATCTCGTCCGGTATGGGGTACTGCTGGAATTATGGATAATACCAGACCGTTTTAAATATCGGAGAAAGGAATGTGTTGAATGGAAATTTTAAATGGATTTTTAGATTCCCTTGTTGGCTTGTATCAAAGCTCGGGATTATGCTATTTAGTGTGGCAAAACTATGTAATGATATTAATATCTATAGTTTTGCTATATTTAGCTATTAAAAAACAATACGAGCCAATGCTTTTGTTGCCAATAGCGTTTGGTATGTTGCTTGTAAATTTATACCCAAGTATTATGGGTGCTCCTTCAAGCGAGTTAATACCTGTTGCTGATTATATTGCTTCACATGGTGGAGAAAGTGCTTCTTATGCAACAACGGTGCTAAATGGTGTTGAATATTACAATGTACCAACTAATGGTGGATTATTCTATTATTTGTATCAGGGCGTAAAGCTAGGTATTTATCCTCCACTTATTTTCCTAGGTGTAGGTGCTATGACAGACTTTGGTCCGCTAATTGCTAACCCTAAAAGCTTTATTTTAGGTGCTGCAGCACAGGTTGGTATTTTCATTACATTTATAGGTGCATTATTATTCTGTGGTTTTACCCCTCAAGAGGCAGGTGCCATAAGTATTATTGGTGGTGCCGATGGTCCAACTGCTATCTTTGTAACTTCAAAGCTTGCACCACATTTATTAGGACCTATTGCTGTTGCGGCTTATTCTTATATGGCGTTAGTTCCAATTATTCAGCCACCTATTATGAAAGCTCTTACAACAAAGAAAGAGCGTAGCATTGTAATGAAACAGCTAAGACCTGTTTCAAAGCTTGAAAAAATTATTTTCCCTATATTGGTTGTTATAGTTGTAGCTATTTTCTTGCCAGATGCAACTCCATTGGTTGGTATGCTAATGTTAGGTAACCTATTTAGAGAAAGCGGAGTTGTTGATAGATTGTTTAAAACAGCTCAAAATGAGCTTATGAATATAGTTACTATATTCCTTGGTGTAACAGTTGGTGCAACTGCAACAGGTACTGTATTCCTTACACCACAAACACTAATGATAATCGGCTTAGGCTTAGCAGCATTTTGTGTTGGTACAGCGTCCGGTATATTATTTGGTAAGCTTATGTGCTGGGCTACTAAGGGTAAAGTTAACCCACTTATTGGTAGTGCAGGTGTTTCTGCTGTTCCTATGGCTGCCCGTGTTGCTCAAAAAGTTGGTCAAGAGGAAAATCCTCTTAACTTCCTATTAATGCACGCTATGGGTCCAAATGTAGCAGGTGTTATTGGTTCAGCAGTTGCTGCCGGTGTGCTTCTAAGTGTACTTGGATAATAACAAAATTATATAATTAAATTGTTTTTAAACACTCCATCGAGTTTCGGTGGGGTGTTTCTTTATGGTGTTGAGGAGCATATAAGTATATAGGTGTTGAGAAATTTGTTGAATTATGGTATAGTATTACAGTATTTAATTGCAAAGGTTAGGAAGAATACTATGCACAAGGTTCAAGCTAAAAAGTTATTATCCCCAGAGAATGGAATGAACATATATCGTGGTTGTTCGCACGGTTGTATTTATTGCGACTCAAGAAGTTTATGCTATAAAATGGAACACGCTTTTGAGGACATTGAGGTAAAAGAAAATGCTCCCCAATTGTTAGAGGAGCGATTAAAAAAGAAAAGAAAAAAATGTATGATAGGCACAGGCTCAATGTCAGACCCATACTTACCTATGGAAAAATATCTAAAGCTTACAAGAAGATGCTTGGAGATAATAGAGAGATATGGATATGGCTTATGCGTGCAAACAAAAAGCGATTTGATTTTGCGTGATTTAGATTTGTTAAAATCAATAAATGAAAAATCAAAATGTGTGGTACAAATGACATTAACAACAGCTGATAAATATCTTTGTAAAAAAATAGAGCCTAATGTTTCACCAACTCTAAAGCGAATAGAGGCGTTAAAAACCTTTGCAAAAAATGATATTCCAACTATTGTATGGATAAGTCCTATTCTGCCATTTATAAACGATAACGAGTACAATATTAGGGCACTTATGAAAGCTTGCGTAGAGGCAAATGTAAAAGGTATAGTTTGTTTTGGAATGGGTGTAACTTTGCGTGAAGGTAGTCGAGAGCATTTTTATAAACATTTGGATAGACTTTTCCCTGGTATGAAGAATAAGTATATAAATTACTTTGGAGAAAGCTACGAGCTTTTAAGCCCTCAAAATGACAAGCTAATGGCTATTATAAAAGAAGAGTGCGAAGAAAACGGTATTATGTTTGGCAATGACCTAATTTTTAAATATCTTCATACATATCAGAGTAATGATTATATTCAACTTGATTGGTTTGATATAATGTAGCTATACAGAACACGCAAAAAAGGTAACCTTATTTTTAATAGGGTTACCTTTTTATCATTTTATGACTTTAGTCAGTGCAAAGGCGTCTTGCCGCCTTTGTGCAAAAAACCACCCGCTATGCGGGTGGAGACAAACCGTTATACAAAAATAGCCAACCTAAGATATAATAGAGATGTTCAAGTCACTATGAAATCAAAG
>JAXJTR010000187.1:0-6213 GCA_036309465.1 Acutalibacteraceae bacterium | reverse complement strand
TCATATAGCTATGTCCTTTCCTCAAGCCCACAGGCTTTTTAGTAATGGCTGTAGCTTAAAATTATCATAAAAACAATAACATTAATACAGCATAGCTCTTCACATTATATAATAACCTAATATTCTTTATTTTGCAATAAATTTTACAAATTTCTCTGTAATTATGTAATTTACACGCCTGTCGAACACACCACGAAGAGTACATTTACTAATTGTATGGCTATAACAAATGCCTACAGATACACCAAAAAAATCTGACAAATACCTGTCGTAATATCCTTTACCATAGCCCATACGATATCCTTGTAAATCAAAAGATAATGCAGGCACTATAATTAACCCCTTTTTAACCTCTGCTTTTTTACAGCAATTTGGGTTAGGCTCCGGCACACCGAAAGAGCCTTTTTGCAACTGGTTTATGCTATCTATATAATAAAAATCCATTAAACAGGTATTTGGAATACAATAAGGCACTGCAACCTTTTTGCCAAGCTGTAAAGCTTTTTTAATAATTTCCAGAGTTTCAACCTCGTCACCAATATTAACATAAACAAACACAGTTTCTGCATTTTTAAACTCTTGCAAATTAAAAATCTTTTGGACAATAACATCGCTATATAACTTACGATTTATAGAAGATATATTGTTTCTTATAGTTTTATATTTTCTCCTGAGCTGTGTTTTGCACGCTTTTAAAGAATTTTTATACATAGCTATATGGGCACTGTAAAGCACTGTGTACATTAACAGCAGTTTCTTTATCTTTAAATAATTCTAGTAGCTGTAAAGCAAATGGTATGGTTGCTCCCATTCCCTTGCCTGTTACTATTTTACCGTCAGTTACTGCAAAATCTTTTGTAACTACTGCATCTGTTAAAAATTCTTCAAAGCCTGGGAAACAGGTTGCTTTCTTATTCTTTAAAACTCCCATTTTACCAAGCACAGATGGTGCCGCACAAATAGCACCTAACACAAGATTATTTTCTACGCAGTATTTTACATAGTCTAAAACAGTATCACACTTACCTAAATTTGTTGTGCCAGGCATACCACCAGGTAAAACTACGCCCTGTAAATCTTCCTTGGTGATTTCGTTAATCATTACATCGGCTACAACAGGAATATTATGTGATGAAGTAACAATATTATTTTCTGTTCCTACTGCAACAGTTTTTACCTCTAAATTTCCTCGTCTTAAAATATCTACTGTTGTTAATGCCTCTGTTATTTCAAAGCCATTTGCTAAAAAAACATAAATCATTTATAATCTCTCCTTAATTATTAATCAAATGTAAAGCCTAGGTATGGTGTAATATATTCTGATGTATCTATAGAGTTATTCAAAATTTTTACCATACCAAAGGTATCAATATTTTGGTTGTTGGTGGTGTAATTTCTTGCAAGCCAAGGTGGTAATCTAAGATATAGCTTATCACTGTTGCAGATTTTTCTTAATAGCCCCAACATAATATTTATATCCTTATTTTTGCACATTAATTCTAAAACCACCATTTGGTTTTCATCATTATAAGCATAAAGAATATAACCCTTTTTGCACTCTACCGTACCTCCGCCATATCTTTGGGCATAAGCACAGGCGTAGCTATATATTTTTTGATTATATTCCACAGTGCCTATATATTCCTTGCACACTGCCTCTCTTACCTGTTGAATAAAAGATGAATCGTTGATTTGCCTAAAAGGTATGTCTTCTGATAAAAACGGTAAATCCTTTACATCTATTATTGCATTATATGCTGTAAATAATGGTCTATAGCCAAGCTCGGCATAAAAATTATATAGCAACTCATTGGCTGGCAACAGTGCAGAAAAACAATGACCCTTTTTTACTGATTGCAAAAGTGCATACTCTATTAGTTTGTGCATAATACCTTGGTGCCTATATTCAGGCAATGTACAAGCACCGTAAATATAATGACCCTTTACTTTATCATTATCATAAAACATTGTACAGGGAACTGTAAAAAGAATACTGCATAGTTTTTCACCCTGTTTAACAGCATAGCATATTTCCGTGGAAATATATTTACTATCCAGCACAAAGTCTACTTCTTCTTTATCCATTTCAAAACAAACTGCACACATATTTTTTATCTGTTGCAAATAACTTTCATCTGGGGAAAAAAATTCCATTATACTTACCCCCTATCCACTTTTGTATATATAAAATTATCAGTATTGATTTTTACTTTTTTATAAATATATGCTTTGTAAGAAGAATATCTGGCTTATAAGAAAGCTTTGCTTTTCGCAAGCCCTCTATACCCATATCCTCTTCACGATTAATATACATATAATCTGTAAGAGTAGATGCAAAGAAATTATTAATAGCAGTGTAAGCACCGTCTACCCCTGAAATTGCTTTTTCAAAATGAACTACATAGCAATTTTTATTAATTTCCTCGCCTACTGTCATAGCTACAGGCTTACCCTCTACCTTTAATATCATACCACTAAAGCCAAGGTCATAAAAGTTTTTTAAAGCCTTTATCATAGCACAATTTTCGCTGGATTGTCCGCTTCCTTTATGACCACCATGCTCTAGGCACCATTGCATATTAACAGCTAAAGCATCTTTAAAATTTTCTTTACATAAAATCTCGGTGGTGTAGCTGTAGTTTTTCTTAAAACGAGCTATATGATTACGCTTACTGTGGAATTTTCTACCAGGTAATTCAGCCAGCTTTTGTGATAAATATATATACTCGGCATTATCTCGGCTATCGCTTTCCCTATATTTATCAGGTGGTAACAGCTGTCTTAAAATATTAGCTTGTTCTTCTCCGCTTGCAACTATGCTGTATTTTAAACCATTATCAATAGCATAGCTAATCATAAAATCAAGAACATCTTTTACATCGCCATTACCTATTGGATAATCAAAATATATCCAGCCCTCGTCATAGGTATAGGCTATTAAATAAAAATCCTTATAGTGACATATTTTTGTACCATACTCATCTTGCCATATAAATGTAGTGCCAAAGGGAGCATCGCAATTTAAAACATTATTGTTATTTAATATTTCATTAACCCACACCCTGTCACTAAGCTGTGGTTCTTTAAATGTATTCATTTTATTACTTCCTTAAAAATTACAAATATCTATTTACAATATTCATTATTTCGTTGTGTATATCTTCTATAGAGCGTGGTTGTTCATTCTTTGCACAATTTACAACCTGCCAGCCTTGTTTTTTGGCAGAGTATAATGCTGATACTCTACACTCCTTTAAAAAATTAAAATTACTTTCGTGCAAATCCTTTTTGCTTTCGTCACCCTTGTAACGCTTAGTCATAAGCATTTGAGAAATTTCAATAGGCATATCTAAATATATAACCACATTTGGCTTTGGTAGTTGTAATTGGTTATATTCATATAATTCTAACCACTGTAAAAATTCATCTTTTTTACTGTCTTCAACCTTAGAAAGTTGATATATAGCATTAGAGGTTGTATATCTATCTGCAAGAATTACCTTACCGCCATTATATTCTTCTTGCCAAAATTGCTTATAGCTTGCATATCTGTCAACAGCATAAAAAGATGATGCCGCATAAGGGTTTACATCGGCAGGAGTTTTTCCTAACTGACCACCTAAATACATTTTAACCAATGCTGATGATGGATTATTATAATCAGGAAAACTAATATGCTTAACGCAATAGCCACCTTTATTTAAAGCTTCTTCAAGCAAGGCTGTTTGAGTAGCCTTGCCACTACCGTCTAAGCCCTCTATAACAATTAATTTGCCATTACTCATAGTATTACCCTCATTAATCTATATTAGCAAAAAATTCTCTTACCTCTCTTATTTTGCCACAGCTCATTTTACCCTCTGGGCAAGCACCACGCAAGCAACGAGGGCCTGCATTACTAAATAACGACGGAGCAACCTCTTTGCATTGTTTTAACATTTCTATAGCAACATCTCTTATCTCCCACTGTGCTCTGTTACAGCAACGATGGTCAAAAAAATTATGCAAAGACCTTACATTCATAGTTACTACTATTGATGTTGTACAAGCGTTAGGTAAAATAAATCTTGCGTCCTCATTAGCTTTTTTTACAAAGCTATTATACTGAACTTTATCAAAGTTTTTATACTCTTCTATAATCTGCTCTTTTGTACCTGTAAGGCTTTTGCCGTGCTCAGTTTCAATTATACTGTTATATACTAGAGTATCTCTAACAATAGCATAAGCCTTGCTTTGAGCTTGTATAGCTTTGTTGTATTCCTCAAGAGCTTCCGGACAGTTTTCGATAGACGGAGGTGTAACAAAGTTGAATTTATTACCGTCTACATATCTTTGTGACTGTTGGCTGTAAGATGCAATTCTGTGTCTTACAAGCTGATGAGAACAGGCTCTGGAAATTCCATCTATACCAAAGGTAAATGTTACGTGCTCCATAGGGCTTTCGTGGCCAATAGACATAAGCATTTCTACAAATGACTTGCTTTTATCTTGGTCCAGACCCTCTAAAATATTATCTATTTTAGACGGTGAGTAGCATAACTTTGCCGCCGCAGCTACAGTTCGCTCAGGATCTGGTGTGTGTGCTATTAACTTTACAGTTACCGCCATTCTGCTTCTCTCCTTTTATCTTTTCATATATCTTAATTAACATTTTATCATAAATTCTCTAAGTTAACAACTTGTAATACTAAACAGAAAAATCAAGAGAATTACGAAAAACCTAAGGCTTCTCTAAATTCTCTTGATATATACAATTATGATAACGCTTTATAAGCGTTGTAATAATTTACTTAACATTCCTCTTTATAGTTACCAAGCAAAGAAAACTCAGGTAGCTCTTCAGAAAGTTCACAAAGAAGATTTGTGACCTTGTCGCTATGAACATTTCCAGAAAAGTCAAGATAAAATAAATATTGAAAATTTAAGCCTGCCATTGGTCTTGACTCTATTTTTGTAAGGCTTAAACCATTAGCACCAAAACGACCAAGCACATTATATAAGGCACTTTTTTCGTGTGGCAAAAATAGGCATAGGCTAACCTTGTCTGAATTTTCAGGAATAATAAGCTCTTTAGAAATTACTATAAATCTTGTGCTGTTTTCTTTATTATTCTGAATACCCTCTGCAAGCACCTTTAGACCATATTCTTCTGCAGCTTTCTTTGAACATATTGCCGCACAATTAAGACGTTTTTCGTTTGCAATGCTTCTTGCGGCAATTGCTGTATTAGGTGAGCTAACTGTTGAAAGATTGTACTCTGCTATAAAGTCTGTACATTGTGCTAAACCGTGTGGATGTGACCAAACCTGCTCTATGTCAGATAGCTCTGATTGCTTTAATGCACATAAGCAATGGTCGATTGGAAGATTTATAGACCGTACTATAAAGAAACGATATTGCAAAATAAGGTCGTAAACATCTGAAACTGAGCCTGCACAAGAGTTTTCAACAGGCAACACACCATAGGTTGCTTCGCCATTGTTTACAGCCTCGAATACCTTTGCAAAGCTTTTATAGAATTTTTTGTTGCAGTTTGGAAATAGTCTGTTAGCCGCTTCGTCTGAATTTGCACCCTTAATACCCTGTAGTGCAATAGTTGTATTTTCGCTTTCGTCAATTTGTGACTTTGCGTTAGATATCATATCACGGATTTCTTTACCTGAGCCTATAATATCGTGCTGTAAACCTCGGCTAAGCTCAATTAGGTTAGAAAACAGCTGTTTTGCTATATCTCCGTACTCTCCACCCTCTTGCTGTACTTTATCGAGAATTTCTTGCTCTCTTTTTACATTAAGAATAGGTGTGTTTGTAGCTTTTTTATATTCTGCAACTGCCTTTGCACAGTCCATTCTCTGTTTAATAAGCTGTATAAGCTGTGCATCTACAGCATCTATATTTTTTCTTATTTCTGACAAATCCATTTTATTTCCTCCCTTGTAACCCTTTTTTGAATTACAATAAATTCATTAACGCTATAGCCAAGGCAGACTCAACAACAACTGTTGCTCTTGGCACTATGCAAGGGTCGTGTCTACCGTGTATAACAAGCTGTGTATTTTCCTTTTTAACTAAATCAACTGTATTTTGAGGCTGTGAAATAGATGGTGTTGGCTTTATTGCTGTTCTGAATAAAATAGGCATACCATTTGTAATACCACCTGTTATACCGCCATTATTGTTGGTTAAGGTAATTACATTGCCCATATCGTCATA
>JAXJTR010000186.1:0-21060 GCA_036309465.1 Acutalibacteraceae bacterium | reverse complement strand
GGAACATAATAACCACTATCGTAGCCACCGCTATAACCGCCGTTGTAACCGCCGTTGTAACCGCCGTTGTAACCGCCGTTATAACCACCGTTGTAACCACCGTTATATCCTCCGTTTAACTGTGGGCTAGGGGCAGCTGAAGCAGAAACAGAACCAATAATTGTAACTAACATAAATGCAGTTAAAATCGCTGTTAGCTTTCTCATTTTAATTACCTCCATCTTCTATATACCAATCAAATAGATAAAATCATCCCAATATGACTTAAACTTAGTATAGCACAGATTTTAGCTTTTGTAAATAGTTTAAAAAAGTATTTTTATCAATTTTCGCTAAACTCTTGTAGAACTAACCCTTTATTATGTTCAAGTGCCCAATTAATACTCCATTCACTGGTAAACAACAATAAATTGTTCTCTTTCAAATCTTGAATACGTTTTGTATCTGATGCTAAATCAAGCTTTTTAGGGTCGATATCATCATTTACAATCCAACGTATAAATTGATATGGCAGTGTGTTCATTATAATATCTACATTGTATTCATTCTTTAGTCTGTATTCCAGCACTTCAAACTGCAATGTACCAACAACGCCAACAATTACTTCTTCCATACCAGAGCCAAGTTCACGGAATATTTGAATAGCACCCTCTTGTGCAATTTGGTTGGTACCTTTTACAAACTGCTTACGCTTCATTGTATCTTTTTGACGCACCAAAGCAAAGTGCTCAGGTGCAAAGGTTGGAATACCCTGAAATTGTATTTTATTATTCGCTTTACAAATAGTATCACCAATAGAAAATACACCAGGGTCAAAAACACCTATAATATCACCAGCATAAGCCTCGTCAACTACTTCTCTTTCCTGAGCCATAATTTGCTGTGGTTGAGAAAGTCGCATTTTTTTGTTACCCTGCATATGAAATACTTCCATATTTTTCTCGAATTTACCCGAGCAAATACGCATAAATGCAATTCTATCTCTGTGTGCTTTATTCATATTAGCCTGTATTTTAAATACAAAGGCAGAAAAATCCTCAGAGCAAGGGTCAACATCTCCATTAACTGTTTTTCTTGGTAATGGTGATGTTGTTAATTTCAAGAAGTTTTCAAGAAATGGCTCTACACCAAAGTTTGTTAAAGCTGAACCAAAAAAAACTGGTGTTAACTTACCGTTACGCACAGCATCTAAGTCAAAGTCATCTCCGGCACCATCAAGTAGCTCTACTTCTTCTAAAAGCTGTTGTGTATGGTCGTCGCCAATAATTGCTGAAAGATTAGGGTCATCAATACTAATTACTTGTTCATCTACTTCTTTTTGACCGTTGTTAGCTGTAAAAGCAAGAATTTCTTTATTATGTCTGTCGTATACACCTTTAAATTCTTTACCACAGCCAATAGGCCAGTTAACAGGATAGGTATGAATACCAAGAACATTCTCGATATCCTCTAACAAATCAAAGGTATTCATAGCTTCTCTATCCATTTTATTTATAAATGTAATAATTGGAATATTACGCATTACACAAACTTTAAATAATTTTTTAGTTTGATTTTCAACACCCTTAGATCCATCTATTACCATTACAGCAGAGTCAGCTGCCATAAGTGTACGATAAGTATCCTCTGAGAAGTCCTGATGTCCAGGAGTATCTAGAATATTTATACAATAACCGTCATATTTAAACTGTAAAACTGATGATGTAACAGGAATACCTCTTTGCTTTTCTATTTCCATCCAGTCAGAAACAGCATGCTTTGTTGATTTTTTACCCTTAACTGTACCGGCAGTATTAATAGCACCACCATATAGCAACAGTTTTTCGGTAAGCGTAGTTTTACCGGCATCAGGGTGAGAAATAATAGCAAAGGTTCTACGCTTTTCTATTTCATTTTTTAAGTTAGACAAAACAATCCCCCACTTAATTTACTTTTTCTAATGTAAACATAGTTACAATCCATAACAAATATACTTACTTATTTTAACTGCATAATCAAAAAATGTCAACCAATATTAAGGCTTTGAGGATTGTTATATATATTTGTTGACATTATGTATTTGTTATGTTATAATCCAAACGAAAATTAAAAAGTACAGAGTAAAATTTTGAGCGTTGCTTTTACCAAGCACTTTAGTGCCTATTGAACGGGGAGTTGTCAATAGGACGAATGGTTTTTACCTACGATTCAAGATTTGCATCCCGCTGTAGGATAAGATTAGAGTTTTATAATTAGGCGGAAATGCGTTGTGCATTTTCGCTTTTTCTTCTCCTATAGAAAGTATTCACCGTTAAAAGGAGAGTTTTTATGAGTAAAGCAAATGAAAGAAAAATTGAAGCTATTGATTTTAAATTTAGCAGTATTCAGCTTATAACTTTTGGTGCTATATTTATGGCATTGAGAGTAGTTTTAGGATTTTTAGAAATTAATATAGGTGATTCATACAGAATCACTTTTTCACCACTGCCTGTTACGCTAGGTGCATATATGTTAGGTCCTGCTTTAGGAGGAGTTATAGGGGCTTTTGGAGATATAATAACATTAATTATACATCCAACAGGTGCCATAAACTTTGGTATTTTATTCGCTAAGGCACTATGGGGAGTAATAATGGGCTTGATACTACATAAAAAGCCTTTAACATTACCAAGATGTATAATTGCAAACCTTACAGCTATAGTGCTTTGTAATATTGTTATTACTACTGCTAGTTTGTGCATAGCCTATGGTTATCCTTTAGAAGCTATTTTGCCTGTAAGATTAATCACTAATGCTATCTTAATGCCGATTTATACAATAGGAACTATAATTTTAGGGTGTTTAATTAATAATATATATTTAAGAGTTAGTCCAAAGCTAGTAAAATAATCCAATAGCGTTTTCATAAACCTAAGTAAAAAACAACAAAAATAACATTGTACTGATTTATTTTAAATGTGATAAATCAGTACTTTTTTATGTTTAAATTTTACTTTTTTTAAATGTTATATGTATCGGTTTAATAATTACAAATTGTCTAAAAAGAGCTTATCCCTCACACTGTACTTTACACAGTGTGAGGGATTTAAAATATCTTAATTAAAAATCGTCTAAGTTGATATAAATATTATCCATTTCAGTTTCTTCATCACCAGTAATTGATGAAGATGAAGACGAATCATTTGAAGAAGAACTATCCAGAGTTTCATCGGTAACAATATTTTCAAAATCATCATCAACAACTATATCATCTTTACCTAAATTCGATGAAGAGCTCTCCGTACTATTAGCGTTATTATCTATTGAAGATGTATCACCTTTATTATATTGATGACCATTTATATAAAGCGTTTCATCAGTTACTGACCATTGGTCAGCAGGTACTGAAAAATTTTCATCATCTGTATTGTAATACTGAAAAGTCATAGAAGAAGAACTGTTTTGATTATCACCATTAGGGGTAACTGTTAGGGTATTGTTTTCGTCAATATCATAAGTACCTTGAACACCACCTATAGTACAGGTACCGTCATTATTAAATTCAACAGTAACATCATCGCTACGCTCTCCCCACTCGCCTATAACATCGGTTGCAGGTTTATCTGAAATACCATTTGTATCATTATTTGTGTTATTGCAACCACAACCAACCATAGACATTGTGCTTACTGCTAAAATTACAATCGTTAAAACTGCAATCTTAATTTGTTTCATATACATATTTCTCCTTTAAATGCTATAAAAACAGTTAATCCATATTGTAGTTATTAAACATTATACAAACTGAAGAAGATAACGCTGTAGTAAAATAACATCTTTTAGACCAATTCTACCGTCGTTGTTATAATCGGCTGCATACTGCTCTCTTGTGTTAAAATCAATTAAATTTACACAATAACGCTCTGCTAACACTACATCAGCAGAAGATATTCCACCAACCAAATTTATATCACCTTTTTGCACATAAACAATGCTACTTCTTACAGATGTTAAATTATTAATCTCTGCAATATATTGTGCATTTGTAGCACCACTTGAATTTAGAATAGCTTCTGCTTTCTGAATTGCTGTAGATAGTGCTTCAATTGAAGCTGGCATATACATATATGACTCATTTGTGATAAGTTCATTATAAGATGATATTTTATTTTGTAATGTACTAATAGTCATTGAATATACTGCATTTATTCCATCTTTGATGCTTTGTTCTGCATTAATTACAGATGAATAATCCTTAGAATTTACAGCAATAAGAGCTTCACCAGAAGCAATAGCAGATTTTAAATTTGCTACAGCTGAATCTGTATAAATAATTCCATTTATAAGACTATTTGCAGTAGCTACAGTTTGTTCTAAAGTGGACATTGCATTAAGCTTTAGTGCTGAAATTGCAGACTTTAGATTAGCTACCTCTGTATCAATTTGAGATTGTACAGCAAAGTAATCACTCTTTAAAGGTAAAGCATTTGCATAAACTTTTTGTAATCTTGCAATTCCTGTAGAAGAATATTTATCTGCATCATTAAGAATATTTTCGCAGGAAATTAACAAAGCATTTAGAGTTGACT
This sequence comes from Acutalibacteraceae bacterium, assembly GCA_036309465.1. Taxonomy (GTDB): domain Bacteria; phylum Bacillota; class Clostridia; order Oscillospirales; family Acutalibacteraceae; genus CAG-964. The sequence goes on along the minus strand of JAXJTR010000186.1, from coordinate 16,513 downwards.
TTTTCACACCTTCAAGTGAAATAAAAGGAATATTATTATTTTTTGCATAAGCGTGAGCAGACGAACCCGAAACACCATAAATTGTTAGCTCAGAACAATTTTTGAAAGCATTTGTAGATATTCTTGATATTGATTCTGGTATGTATATTTGCTTTAAAGATGTACAATCAGAAAAAGCATAATCGGCTATAGAACCCATAGATGATGGCAAAATAACCCTATCAAGGCTTGTACAACCTGAAAACATATAACTTGGAATAGATGTTAAATAACCGTAATTAAATGTTACGGTTTCTAATGCTGTACAATCAGCGAATGCAAATATACCAATTTCTGAAACCTTTGCAGGAATTGTGATAGTCTTTAATGCTGTAGAATTATAAAAAGCACTATTTCCTATTTCTTCTAAAGTGTTTGGAAGTATGTATTCTCGAACAATCGAGTTATCTCTTAACGCACTGGTACCTATAACTGTAACCAAATTTGCTCTTAATGATGATGGTATGGTTATAGTAGTAGATGATGCGAGAGAACCACCATTAGTTAAACCTAAAATTTCAACCTCGGAATTACCAATAGTTTGGTAATCAAATCCGTCAGATGATGTTACAATCGCTGATACAGGCAATACGCAACAGCTAAGAATTACAATAAATGCCAATAATACTGATGTAATTTTTCTGAATTTCATATAAATTCCTCCTAAAAAAATGTACCAATTACAAAAAATATTTTAACAATTTTCTGTACTGGTTTCTTATAACTATTATACTACATAATTCAATTTTATTCAACTTTGAAGATGTAAATAATAACCCTGTAAATAGGGTTAAATATGATAAATATGCAAAAAACAGATACAAGCATACAACTGTAGTACCTGTATCTGTTCGTAATTTAATTATATTAAGTGACTTCCTTAGTTGTTCCAGAAATCGTCAAACGCACCGCCACCGCCGACGCCGCCACCAGTGTTGCCACCAGCGTTACCGCCAGGTGTAAAGCCTTCGCCTGTACCTGATGTAGTAACAATGTCATCTTCAGAAATTACACTTTCATCAGCATAAGGAGTAATGTAATCGTCGCCCATATAATAACCTCCAATTTATAGCTATTATTATAATTGTACATCACTATTAATATTTTGTCAATACGACTAAAATATTTTATTATTTTTTCTATCTTCCCTGCCACTTGTTTGTAGCAGGGAAGATATTTTACGTATAACAAATTACTTTGTTATTATATTGGTTTACAAACAAAATATGCAACTAATTATGGTGTATATTTTGACCATGTACCACCTGTACCGTATCCGTCCCAATCCTGTACTGATGTTAGCTGGTAATAGTTATTACCACTAGTTGGCCAGCTTATATTAGGTGTCTGGCATACCATATAAGTCCAATTATTAGAAGTAGAACTTGCTGACATACCTACAAAGATAATATCACCTGATGAAATACCACTTGGAATTAGGCATCTATATATACCATTACCCACAGAAGTCATATCTGCCCAAGCACTATTCTTTGTGAAATGTACAGCATATCTCAAGCCCTTATTTACCCAATATGAATGTGGCTTGAAGTACAAGTAGATTTCAGGAATCTTCTCGAAGTTTGCAGTAACTGATAGATCATTATTGTTTGTAGGTGTATATGAGTAAGTTGAACCAGTCTTTGTTGTTGAGTTAACTGTCCAGTTTACAAATTGATAGCCAGATGCAGGGGTTTGTGAGAATTTAAGTGACTTACCCTCTTCTACAGTATAGGTTCCGTCACCGTTATCTGTACCACCAGTTACAGTAATGCTACCATTTGTTGCACTAGTTGTAACCTTAAAGGTGTACTTAACAATTTCTCTAAATACAGGAGTAATCATATTAGCAGTATAAGATACACTGCCTACCTTACCATTTGCATCAATAGTAATTGTTCGTGTAGCATCTGTATTACCGTCTGCCCAGCTTACAAACTTATAGCCTGTATTAGCTGTAGCCTTTACATAGAATGTATTACCAAATTCAACTGTAAATGGACCATCTGCATAAGTCTTATTATCTAAGCTTACCTTAGAGTAACCACCATCTAGAGTCTTACCCTGTGCAATAACTGCTGTGTTGCTACCCTCAAACTCTGCACTGATAAATAGAACCTTACCAGCAACATCAAACATACTCTCGGTTATAGGTACACTATAAGTACCACCGTCTTCAGTTAGACCATAAGTAGCAAATTTATCGGCTGTAATAACAGTATTACCAAATGTTACCTGCTTTAATTTACCAATGTATGGTGTAGAATTCTCCTCGTAACCAGATGTTGTAATTGTAAATGAAACTGTATCGCCTAGCTCAAAGTAACGAGTTGAAGCCTTTAAAGTACCCATTCTTGTGTCGTTAACACTTGTTGCCACTTTAAAAGTATTATTATGCTGTGTTTTATCAACAGTAGGTGCTGCTTCTTTTAAGTTAAAGAAAGATGGAGTTGGAGAAACATAGATTTCTGAATCACCATTATCACCAGCTCTTACCATAAATGTGTAACAGCTAAAGTAGTTTTGCTGTGTATTTGCATTATTTGCAAGATCAAATACAAGGTTAACTCTGTTTTTATTTGTAAGGTTACAATTAGCTGCTGGGTATAGGTCCTTAATAGACTCCCAGTTGTCCTGAGCAGTACCAGGAGCCATATCGTTACCATCAGCAACAAAGTTATCTACAGCAAAATTTCCAAAAAGAACAGCATAATTTTTGCTATCTTTACCTGTAATTGCAGCTGTTGTAGCAGGAGTTGTAATGTTGTTTTGTACAATCTGCTTTAATGCTGAATTATCAAAATTAGAGTTAGGTGCATAATTGTTCTTATTTTTAACAACAATATAGCCTACCTGAGAAATTCTAGTATCGTTATCCGGTGAACCTACTGCACCAAATGTAACGTTTACACGAGTATAATCTAGCTCACCCTTGAAATATGAGTCATAAGTTCTCTCAGCGGCAGAAGCTCCATAACCTGAACCCTCGCCTGTTGGGTGTGAACTTTGACCATCTGTTACAGTGCCCTCTAGTTCATCAAAGGCTTTACCATCTAGATTTATATCTCCATCATAAACCGCTTTTACGATAATATTATCAGTTATACGATAAGAATATCTGTAGTCAGCTGATACAGGTGTATAGATAAGGTCACCTGTGTTAGTACCAGACACATCTACAAGCTTTGCCCAATATAAGAATCTCTTACCTTGGTTGTTTGTTTTAGCAGTGGTAATTTTATCACCATTAGTAACAAGCTCGTTAAACTTCTTTGTTAAGGATACTGTTCTCTGTCTTTTGCTACCATCTGTATATAGTGGTAAATAGTCAAATGTTGCAGTATAGCTACGATAGCTGTTAGAATATGTAGCCACTATATATTGCTTATCGGCAACAAGACCACAGTCTGGATTAATAGAGTTTGCAATATCACTGCTTGTTAAAGTGTAGCTCATATTAACATTAGCTGGTTCTAATGAATAAGAACTTAATACGTTAATAATGTTAGGTGCGTATTCTACAACTGTGTCAGCTGTAACATTGCCACCAGGAAGCTTACGAGTAAAGTATGTATACTTTGTGTTCATAAGTGTTGGCAAACCACTAGTAGTATCTCTGTCGAAGTATCTGTAAACAACTTCTGTTGTACTACTTGAGTTATAAATGTCAAAGCCTACAGCATTAGTATTACCTGTTGATTTTGTTGAAACAGTACCAGCAACGCCGTTAGAAGAGTCTTGTCTATCTACAACGTAATCAGCACTAATACCGTTACTTAATTCTATTCTTGATACACCGAATACTTGGTTAGCGTCATTTTCGCCAATTTCTTCGATTTTGTACTTTGTACCTACAGGAATACCTGTAATTGTAACTGTATCGCCAGCCTCAATTTCAATCTCCTGATTACTTTCAGTTATCTCGGTACTTGTAGTAGTAGTACCGTCTGAAATTGTATATGTAGTACCTATTGGCACTGAGTAAGATACAGGTCCATCTTCACCAAATACATTTGAAACATAGAACTTGAACTTAAATACAACATCATCAGCATTTTCATCAGCTTCTAATTTCTTTGTAAATGAAACTGAACCAACCTTTACTTTATTGGTAATATTAGCAGTTAGAGCTGTAACAAGGTCTTGCTTAGGATCCTCATTATGTACTGAAAATTCTGGTATAGTAGCACTGTCAGCTGACTGACTTAATATATTACCAAAGGTATCTGTTAATACATAAGAAGAAGTATAGTAGTCTGATACTTTTCTTAAGGTTTCACTTGTAGTTGGAGGAGCAGTGTTTGTTCCTGTTAAATTAAACTTCTTAATAGCATCCAACTGTGTAAGTGTCATTTTGCTGTTTAGTGCAAACTGATTGCTAAAAATAGCTGATTGGTCATACAATAGCTGTACTTCACCATTATCACTAACTTTACCTGTACCATTATTGCTAGATGATTTATTTGTCCAAGTAAAGGTAGTACCACCTGCTGTTGTGTATGAACCATCATCTAAGCTATGGTCAAATGGTACACCTGTTGCACCTGAGGTTGAACCAGCTGCTTGTAGTGTAGTTTCGCCACGCTTAAAGGCCTCTGCTATAGGATATTTAGCAATGTTTTCGCTTGCATCAGATGAATTTGTTTGTAGCTGAACATTAAATACATCATTATCAGCTGATTTATTTGTTTTTTCTACTAAGCCAGGGTTAACATCGCTTGTATCTAAGTTTTGGTTAACTGTAATAGTATCTGGTGTTGAATCGTCAACGGCTGGTAGCATAAACTCCATTCTAAAGTTAGAGTCAAATGTACCACGCTCTAGATAGAATACAGTTAAAGTGTGAAGCTTGTTAGTATCCTCTAGGCTTTTTGCAAGCTCATTAAGGTATTCTTCAGAACCACTGCCTGTCCAATTAAAAGTTTTTGAACCTGAACTTGTTAGTGCAATACCTGAATATCTATGCTTTGAAGAGCTAATGTCATTATAAGAACTCTTATAATAACCAGTTTTTATTGTTGAATTTTTATCAGTAAGGTTAATTTCACCCTTAGCAATATTATGTGAACCACCAAGGTCTAGTGCTAAATAACCATCGATATATACCCAAACGTCATCGTCACCATCAAATTTAAAGGTCAAGTCTTCACCGTTAAGTGTCTGAGCTCCATTAGCATCCTTTTTAGGCATTGTAAACAAAATGTCAAAACGAGTACCAAAGCAGTTAATAACATTATCTTTTGTACTTGGGTTATCTTTGTTAAATGGATAGTAACCAGCCTTACCTTCGTGACCAAGTTCGTTTTTACAACCATAAACTTTGCCATCGCCAGAATTATATATTTCGAAATCTACACCATTGTAGAAACGGTTATTATGGGTATCAGCATCGTATGTATATACTGTATTTTTACCATTATTAGTTATTTCAAATGGGAAGTGTAGACCCTTATACTCTGACTGGATATTACAGAAAGAATAATTTTTATTAGTGTTAACACCTGTTGGTGTAAAATCACCAGAACCCAAATTAGCAGACTTATTTGGTACATACTCAACGCCTGTAACAGTTTTCTTGTTATATCGCTCCATAAAAGCAGAGCTAAACTGTGGCAATTCAATACCATTTTGAGTAATATTATTATCACTATTCAGCTTTTTGTCAACAAGATTTGTAGCAGCTGCAGCGGCACTACCTGTACTTACGCTGTTATAACGGTTAGCACCGTTGGCAACACTGACAAAGTGATAGAATAAGTCACTGTAAAGACCACCTGATTTTACATAGTCAATTGTACCACTTTCACTTTCACCGGAAGCCACAGAACCACTTGCACGGAAGTTACCTTGATACAAAGGTGTAGAACCTTTACTTGTGTCAGTTCTATTATCCTTATTATATCTAAACCAGTCTGCTACCGCAGTGTTATATTGTAGATAAACATTTGGATTCCAAATTTGTGATGCCTGTCCAGCTGCTCCGTCAGGGAAATCTGTATCGTGATAAGCTAAGCTTTGGTTACGATAATTGTATAGAGAAGCATCTACTAAATAGTGTGTTCCGCTATAATCTGGTGTTGTTGGATCTCCACCACTACCAGAACCACCACCAGAAGTACCGTCGTATGTTGTAACAGTAAGTCCGAAACCACCACCAGTACCCTTTGGTGTGTATAATTTACCATTAAGATTTGAGCTTTCTATTCCAGGTAGATCTGCAGAGTAAGCGTCATAACTACCATTAGTTGGTGTAAAACGCATTCTATCTCTATCGTACCATTCAGTATTGCTAAAAGTATATTTATAAATACTACCGCTATGAACACTCATTTCGTAGTATGAATAAACATTTCCATCTGTTTTAATAACATTGATGTATACTTTGCTCCAATTAGTGACCGAGTTATCAAAGTACATTGTTACACCACTTAACGCCTGCCACGCACCAGCTGTAACAGTAGTGCTAACCATACATACAGTGAACAATGAAATTACCATTAACACTGAAAGTAGCATTGATATCGAGCGTTTACCAACGCTTTTTATTTTTTTCACATTCATTGTTTTTAACCTCCTAAATTAAATTTTGATTTGTGAAACGTTAATATGGTAAGCCACCCTATAAGACACAAAACCTGCTGACCTCCCAAGCCTTCCAAAACCAGCCTTACAAAAGGGTACACTTACTCATAATTATTAACGATAACATTATAGCACACCAAAGCTATTATTTTCAAGAATTTTTGGCAAAAATAAGCCAGATTTGACCTGTTAAAACCTATAAATTTCATCAATAAAAATGTCTATTTTCAACATATTTTTTTATGATAATTATTCGTAAGAAAAAATATATGCGTCACCAGTTGCTTTGTTAGTTATTTTAATTATTTTTCCTGTGTCTGTTTCAGTTGTTATATCTGCTGTTCTTGTGGAATATACACTGGTGTCTGTAGATGTATCTGTTAGCGTAATAGCCGAGGTGTTGGATATATCTTGCAGTGTACTATGCAAACTTGTTACATATTTACTTATAGGAAGTGAAGCACTTGAGGGTGTGTATGACAAGGAATTATATTTTAAAGTAAGCTGATTACCACAATAGTTATATGTAAACCCTTTTAACTGTTGTGGTTGCAAACAGGTTATAGTGGTGATTGTTTTGCCGTTATGAATAACCTTATAGCTGTTACTTGCCACAGTTACAGTAGCTGTAAAAGATGATTGAGGTAGTTTTGGGTCTTTAGATGCACAACTGCTTAATCCAATTGCAATAATAAATGATAATAGTAACGTAATTATTATGTTCTTTGTTTTCATATTAATATACCTCCTTTGTATTTCAGGCATATTAATAATATGATAAGCAATCTGCGAAAATGAAAGAAATATTACGCCAAATGAAAAACAGCACCGTTAACCCTCATAATCGTTAACGATGCTGTTATAAAAACTAAATATAATGCTATTAATTAAGCCTCAAGATCAACAAGCTCTGCATTCATACCCTCAAGTACATCTTCTTTACCAGCTGAAATTAATAGAGTGATTGTAGTTTCAGCACTCTCTGAAAGAATATTTAGCATATTTACAAAATCTTTTAGCTGTTCTTTGTCGTCTGAGCAAATCTTAAATGTTGAGTCAACAAAGATATCTGTTACATCGTAGTTACCTGCACAAATACCGCTAATAAAACCAAATAGTACATCATAACCAGCAATTTTGTACTGGTCTGTGTCAACTAGTCTAGCCTTATGTGTAAGATCGTATGTAAGCTTTGTGCCCTTTTCGATAACTACTACGTTACCTGTAGATTTTTCTACAGCCTCGTTAGCTAGGTCGATAAGCATTTTTGTTTTGCCTGAGCCTTTATGTCCAATTAATAGTTTTACCATAATATTTTCCTCCTGAAATTTATTTTCATCCACAAACGTGGCAATTAAGTCCTTATGTAATACTATTCACATTTATAAATCTATATACTAAATTAAAAACGTAAATAATATTGAAGCTTTACAAATTAGCCTAATCTTGCCTCAAGAGCTGCCTTCTGCTCTTCGTAACCAGGCTTACCTAGTAATGCAAACATATTCTTCTTGTAGCTTTCAACACCTGGCTGGTTAAATGGATTAACAGCAAGCATATAACCACTGATTGCACAAGCTTTCTCGAAGAAGTAGATTAGATAGCCAAGCTCTGATTCTGTCATTTCCTCTACATTTAGAACAATGTTAGGTACACCACCGTCGTTATGAGCAAGTACAGTACCCTCGAAAGCCTTTTTGTTTACAAAATCCATTGTTTTGCCTGCTAAGAAGTTTAGACCATCTATGTTGCCCTCTAGCTCGCCAAGTACAATTTCGCTCTTTGGCTTCTTAATGTTAACAACAGTTTCAAACATTGAACGAGTACCCTCTTGGATAAACTGACCCATTGAGTGAAGATCTGTTGAGAAAACAACACCTGCTGGGAACAAGCCCTTATTGTCTTTACCCTCGCTCTCGCCAAATAACTGCTTATACCACTCTGTCATCATTGTAAATGCAGGCTCGTAGCTAACAAGAATTTCAATGCTCTTGCCCTTACGGTTAAGAATGTTTCTTGTAGCAGCATATTTGTAGCAATCGTTAGTTGATAAATCGTCGTTATTAAAATCATCCTGTGCCTTTTTAGCACCAGCCATAAGAGCATCTATATCTGCACCTGAAACAGCTATTGGCAACAAACCAACTGCTGTTAGAACAGAGAAACGACCACCAACATCATCAGGTACAACAAATGTTTCGTAGCCCTCTTCATCAGCAAGAGCCTTTAAAGTACCACGAGCTTTGTCAGTTGTACAGAAAATTCTTTCCTTAGCACCCTCTTTGCCATACTTCTTCTCAAGCATTTCTCTAAACACTCTAAAAGCAATAGCAGGCTCAGTAGTAGTACCTGATTTTGAAATCATATTAATAGAAACATCTTTACCCTCGCAAATCTCCATAATATCTGCAAGATAAGATGAGCTTATACTGTTACCAACATAATAGATATCAGGTGTATCTTTCTTCTTAGCGTTATAATTTTGAGAGTGGATAAACTCAATAGCAGCTCTAGCACCTAAGTAAGAACCACCAATACCAATAACAATAAATACATCTGTATTCTTTTTAATCTTTTCAGCAGCCTGCTTAATACGAGCAAACTCCTCTTTATCATAATCAGTTGGAAGTGTAAGCCAGCCGATAAAATCGTTACCTAAACCTGTACCATTATGAAGAGCATCGTGTGCTGCTTTTACCTGTGCTTCAACAGCTGTATACTCCTCGTTACTTACAAATCCTGACAAATATTTGTCTGAAAAAGTTGTTGCCATTTTCATGTCCTCCTAAACATCTTGTAAAAGTTACAAGTAATGTGTATATATAATACAATACTTTGACCATTTTTTCAAGTTATTCTAACAAATTTTTATAACTTTTTTATACTTTATACATAGTTTTTATAAATCTACCTGTGTTTAACCTAAAACATCATAAACAAATGTTGGAATTATACGGGAAATTTCCGATTTTAATTTATCACAAACAAAAAGTATATAATTATAATGTAATGTTTTTTGAACTTACATAAATAAAACTATCATTTTCATATATTACCAAACTAAAATAATGATGTTATTATATTAAAAGAAAAGCTCTGTTCATAGGAACAGAGCTCTCTTTGATGATAATAGAATTTAATTCTAACATAAGATAAAGAAAAAGGAGTAACTTAAATTCGACTAATGTGAATTAACTTACAAGCAATATAATACCACAATTTTTTTACAATGTCAATGGTTTTTTTATACTGTTTTTTGGAGTATTTGCACATTTTTAAGAAGTAAATAACAATATCATCTACTTTTAGATATATTAAACAATAGATAGAATTTATTTGTTGTTCTTTTGGTGTGCAATTTAGTGATATTTGTAGTTTTATATTATTTTTCTTTTTACTTATTAATAAAATGTTCATTTAATTTTTAAATTGCAGACATAAAATTTATTTCAATACTAATCAAAATTAATAATAAACAAACAAGAAAACTCCTGACAATACAGTTATTTCCACTGTATTGTCAGGAGTTTTTAATCTAAATTATTATCAATAACAATTCCATCTGTATGTCATATTGTATTTATTAGAATTACCATCTCGTAAATAATCGCCATAGCAGAAAACCTCAAGCTCGTCTATTCTTCTGTATAACAAGCCCCATACGCAACCTCCCGCGTGGTGCCATTGGATAAGCTCTTCTATTAAGGCTTTTTTATCCACATAGTCTAAATTTCTGGTGCCATTCTGATAGCAATTTTTCAAAATTCCGGCAACACAATCATCATACAATACACCTGAACCTAGGTTATACACAAGCATAACCAAAGCGTCAAACTGCTGTTGATTGAACTTTATGTTATTGTTTGTTAGGAAACTATTAACCGCAGAAGTATAATAGCTGTCATTCATTGTTCTTACCATAAAGGCAAACGCTTCATCTTTTGTCATATTGTTGTAAAAAACATCTCCGTTTGTTACAACATAACCATAACCTACAGTTGGTGTATCCCAAACAAGTGGGTCATCATAAACAGATGAGCCAACATATCCCTCGTATTCAGCATTTAACTTTAAAATTTCGTTACTTGCCCTACGCTCCATAAATGAAACGGTTTTAGATGAAGAAACATCTGTTACAAATACTGTGCTTTTGCCAGCTTCACAAGTACTGAATTTACCATTGTTATTATACATTGAATAAGCTGTTACAGGATATTCACCAGCAGATGTAAATGTATAGTATGCTGTCCAAATGTAACGGGTTTTAGTGCTGTCTAGCTTTTTAACAGCATCAACAGTTTCTGTTTTGTTGCCAACCTGTACATTGAATTTTAAAGCTGTACGCATTGTGTCTGTATAAGCTATTAACTGTACCTTTTCATTTTTAGAAGCTGAGTTTGGAGAAGAATAACTAAAGCGTATTGGTTCAGAACCAATAACTGTTATAGCACAGGTACGCTTAGAGCCTTTATAATCAGCTGTAATAATTGCAACTCCCTGTTTTTTGGCAGTAACAAAGCCTTTTGAGTTTACTGTACATACAGAAGTATCAGACGAACTGAAAGTTGAGCCTGTAGATTTTAAATATAGTGTTTTTTGGTTATTTAAGGTGTATGCAGAATAAGGCACATAGGTATCTGATGATTCACCTAATACAGTTATTTTACAACTCTTTTTAACACCATTTGCATTAGCTGTTATAGTAACAGTACCAGCACCCTTACCTGTAACTATACCATTGCTATTTACTGTTGCTACTGCTGTATTAGATGAGCTATATGTAACAGGAACTGTTTCTGGAGAAACAACTGCTTTCACATAAGCGTGATTACCTTTTAAAATTGTTGTTGAAGTTGTTGAAATAGCTAATGTAGCAGTAGGATTACTAACTGCAATCTTACAGGTAGCGGTTTTACCATTATATGTTTTTACTGATATAGTAGCAGTGCCCTCTTTAACACCCTTAACAATAATTTTATTCTCATTTGATACAGATACTGTAGCAACAGCATTATTACTGGAGCTAGCTGTATATGTACTACTGTGTGAATTAGCTGAAATTATTGGAGAAAGTGTATAGCTTTTACCTACTTCTAAATTTACAGCACTCTTGTCCAAAGACAAGGCTGAAGGGGCATCTTTTACTGTTACAGAACACTTTGCACGAACGCCATTGTATGCAGTACAAGCTACAGTATATTTACCAGCCTTTTTTGCAGTTGCAAGGCCACCTGCACGAACAACAGGTAAACCTATACTGCTAGATGAAGCATAGCCTCTGTAAAAAGCACCTGCACCTGCATTAACTGTGCTAGCATAATCGTGTGTTTCGCCAACACCTAAAACAAGGCTGTCGGTGTCTAAAGTCATAGAAGTAGGATTTTCTCTTATAGCAACCAAACAAGTAGCTACTGTACCATTACTTGCTGTACAAGTTATAGTAGCAGAACCTACTGCTAATGCAGTAACCTGTCCTTCATTATTAACTATAGCTACTTTATTATTAGACGATTTCCAAGTATGCTTACTGCCAAATCTAGGAATTAGTGTATAACTTTCCTTTAATCCCATTGTCATTTGGGATAGTGAAAGAGTTCCTGTAGCATTGGATTTCACTGTATTCTGATTTTTACTTTCCTTAGAAATACTAAATGTATTATCGTTAACTAAAATCTCATCAACTAATTGATTAGATTCCGTTACCATTTCAACTGTAGATGATTCTGTTAAATAATCGTGGTTATCACTATTAGAAGCATTAGTAGCTTGCACAGGTAAAAATGATGTAATCAACATTGAACATACACAAGCAACTGCTAAAGTACTTTTTAAAAACTTTTTATTCTTCATAAATCCTCCCTATTTAAAAAGCCCCACAAATTCCATTATGAAATTGTAACAATAAGATTACATTTATTATAAAATATCAAAAAAATAATTTCAAGTTTTTAACCAATTATTGTGAATATTGTACGTAATCAACCTGTATTTTTGTTCAATATTATATATACATTAACAGTATTTAACTTATGGTCATTTACTGTACCCCCTAATATTACAAAATCAACATATTTTACGGAATATTGACATTTTAAAAAAATTTATGTATTATTAATATGTAGAATTTTATAGCCTTGTATATTGCCGTTGTTTTGTTAAAATAACGAGTTTAGGCATAATACATCAATCTTCTATTTAATAAATATTTTAACCGCAAACAATTAATAAGAAAAGTAATATAAAGTCTTTGCTACATAAAAGCAGGGGCTTTTGTTTATATTGATTAATATTTTATGTGTTTTTTAGTCAACAATATTTTATAGAAATTATTGTTGTAAAGAAAGGAAGTTTATTATGACTCGTGATATTCAAGAGCAAATAATTAAGCTAAAAAAAGAGAAAGATTTTTGTATATTAGCTCATTGTTATCAATCTCACGACATTTTAGAGATTGCTGATTATGTTGGAGATTCTTTTGGTTTAGCACAAAAAGCCGCTGAAACACCTAACGCAAATGTTATGATGTGTGGCGTTCGTTTTATGGCAGATACTGTAAAAATATTATCTCCTGAAAAGCGTGTATACATACCAAAAGCAGAAGCACTATGCCCTCTAGCTGAACAGCTTGATGTAGATACTTTGCTACAACTTAAAGAAAAATATCCTGACCATAAGGTTGTAGTATATATTAACTCAACAACAGAGCTAAAAGCACACTGCGATGTTTGTGTTACATCATCTTCCGCAGAAAAAATCATTAAAAATATGGACGCAGATAAAATTCTATTTGTACCTGACTGCAACTTGGGTAGTTATATCGCTAGTAAGGTACCAGAAAAAGAATTTGCATTTATAAATGGTGGCTGTCCAACCCATGCAAAAATTAGCAAGGCAGAAGCTGAAAAAGCAAAACAGCTACACCCAAATGCGTTATTCCTAGTTCATCCTGAATGTACTCCACAGGTTGTTGCTTTAGCTGATTATGTAGGCAGTACAACAGGTATAATGGATTATGCTGCTAAAAGCAAAAATAAAGAGTTTATAATAGGAACAGAAAACAGCATAGTGCAACATTTAGGTATAGAGCACCCTGACAAACTATTCTACCCACTATCTAAAGATTGTGTTTGCCACAATATGAAAGTGACAATGATTACAGATGTACTTCATTGCTTACAGGGAGTTGACGGAGAAGAAATTATTCTAGACGAACAACTAAGACTACAAGCAAAGCACTGTATTGACGAAATGCTAAGATTAGGTTAATAGGAATTTATTTTGAATTTAATTACATCAAATAGTAATCAGGTGACTAAAGGTGAAGTCAAAAACAGATTGTACAACATATTTATATGAAGAAAAAAGCAAACTTATTAATGATTTTCCTAAATTTGAAAACACAACCAAGGAAATATTTACAAAGTTGCTGGAGTTTATAAACACCGATTTTAATGGTGTTTCAGAAAATAAAATATACAGAAAATTCCTTATAACGTTTAAAGAAATAATATGTTGTACTTTTGAAAATAATGCTTCAAAAGCATATATGCAACGCTTATTTATAAAAATAAATAATAAAAAAGTTTCAAATTATTTAATAAGCCTTACAAAAACAAATTCTCAAAGCATTTGTAATATTTTAAAAAGATTTGTAAACTTATTCGTTTATTGGCAAAATTCTGAACAGACAAAAGAATTTAAGTTAAATGAAATACTTAACCTAATAGACTCTTGGATGTAATTACATTATTCTTATTGAGTTTTTATTATTGTTCATTGTGAAATTCCTCCTTGTATTTAGGTAATGTGTCGCTAAACACATTCCTATTTACTAGGAGGGGTTCTTTTTCTAAAGTTTTTTATCTTCCTTTTGACTTCAATAATATTATTCATAAAATCAGTTGATATGATTTCAACAATGTGATAAAATAGCTAGTAGATTATATGTGACTATTTTCACTAATAAATAATTTAGTTAAACAGACATATTGGAGAACTGTTATGAAAATACAAGAATCAGCTGAAAACTATTTAGAAACCATACTAATTATAACTGAACGAAAAGGCGAAGTACGTTCGGTTGACATAGTGAATGAGCTTGGTTTTTCAAAGCCAAGTGTTAGTGTAGCAATGAAAAACCTTAGAGAAAACGGCTATATATCTATGGATAGCAAGGGATATATAGAATTAACCCCAATTGGTAAAAGTATAGCAGTAACTATGTACGAGCGTCATAAGTTATTTACAGAATGGTTAATGGCGTTAGGTGTAAGCGAAAGCACTGCAAAAGAAGATGCTTGCAGAATGGAGCACGTTATCAGTGCAGAAACATTTGAGTGTATAAAGAAACATTTAAACAAATAAATTATAAATATTTACTGCAAGTGCGTGTCTGAAAGTAATAGTCAGATACGCACTTTTTCTGTTTCTATTTTTCAATATACTATTACTTCTTTTAATAAATAGTTAAAAAAATTTTTAATACCGCTATTAACATCTCGAATATACGTTATTCAAACAATAACTTTGCATAAAAAAATATGTTTTTTATTGTCATATATTAACACTTTATTCTTTTATACATATTATAGGATAAGCCATAATGAAAGGAGATTTAAAAATATGATTGAAGGTATTTATAACTTTGAGAAAGTTAACTATAAAAACGAAAGCAGAAAATCAACCAGTGAATTACCTGCAAACCCAGTTGTAGCTATGGCTTATGTACCTTTCCAAAATGACGACACCGTATATTCACATGAACAAGGATTTGTTTCCGGTACAATGTTTCCTGTATTAAATAAACCATTTAAAGGATGTGTGATTAAACGATGACAGAACGAGATATTTTATTAAGAAAGATATCAGCAGTAGATTTTGCATTAGTGGATCTGCATTTATTTTTAGACACTCATCCTAACAACAGCGATATAGCAAAGAAAATCGCAGAATACGAGCAGAAATCATTAAAATTAAGAGAGCTATTTGAACAGCAATACGGACCATTAACACCACTTAATGACGATGGTAACCGTTGGCATTGGATATCCGCACCTTGGCCATGGGATTCACCACTTGAGGAGGAATGTTAAATGTGGCAATATGAAAAACGACTACAATACCCAGTAAGCATAAAAAATCCAAACCCAAAACTAGCACAAATTATAACCGCACAATATGGTGGTCCTGATGGCGAGTTAGCGGCATCTCTTAGATATTTATCACAACGTTATGCAATGCCTTATCCTGAATTAAAAGCTGTATTGACAGATATTGGTTGAGAGGTGCCTTGGTTGTCAGAAATTTGATTATAGCTATCAATCTCAGCCTTTCCACATAGAATTTTTGCGTTCCACTTGTCAGGAATCAGCTTTAGGTGAATATCAATTTCACGATTTTTATTTATTATGATTTTATCGACTATGCTACGATAAAATGTGTCGTTCCATTCCTCGCCTATGGTAAGTGAATTTACATAAGCCTTAATCTCCTGAATTATCTTTTCTTTGTCCATAAGCCTTTGCTTGTGGGCTTTTTCTTTTTGCAATTTTTCTGATAAGCTATCGTGCTCAGCCTTTAGTCTTTCACAGGCTTTACGATAATCAGAGGTTTCTATATCACCTGATAAGCACATATCAAGTAGTCTTTCTTTTTTGTTTTCTATTTTTTCAAGCTCATTTTCAAAGTATGCTATGTTATCCTTGCTATGGTCTGATTTGAAAACCTCTGATACAGTTGCAAGTACACTTTCAATTATATTTCTTCTATCAGTTAATACATCTGCAAGAACATATTGCAGGATTGCACGAATATCCTTTTCGTTGATTGAAACATTGGAGCAACCTACCTTTTCATTATTCTTGTTTATGCGTTCTCTGCCATATTTCTGATG
>JAXJTR010000185.1:0-4153 GCA_036309465.1 Acutalibacteraceae bacterium | reverse complement strand
CAATATACACAGGGTTACCAACAGGGCTATAGTCAGCAGGGTAATAATCAATATACACAGGGTTACCAACAGGGATATAGTCAGAAGGGTAGCAATCAACAATTTAACCAAACAGGGCAATCTAGCTACACTAGAACATATACAAACACCTATGTAAACGGTGTGCATACCAATCGCACAGTAACTACAGAATATTCAGGCGATAATCCAAACTTTGGCGGTAATTCTCAGTTTTATGGCGGTAACTCCTCTGCATTTGGCAACAGACCACCATTCCAAAATAATAATACTATATACGAAGATTGTTCAAATACAAGCGAGCAAGTAAGCACAGTAAGCCCTCACGCTAAATTACTTAAAGATATAGCATTTGTATGGTCTTTAGTTAGTATTGGAATAATGGTTGTAGGTGCAGTAGCGTTTTCTGAATATTTTATAGCAGTTGCTATAGGTCAGGCACTTGCTATAGTGCCTACACTGCTGTTATTTAGTAAAAAGAAACTCATCTTTAGGCTTTTATCAATACCTTTTATTGGACTTGGTATTTTTCTAATGGTGGCTGGTATATCCAGTATGACAGGCGGTGACCTGTTAGAAACGTTCCTTAATCAAGACGCAACAAGCTTACAGGTTGTTCTATTTATAGGTACAACTATCGGTAGTATTGTATTGGCTATTAAATTCACCAAAGATTTAATCACAACTATAAAAAGTTGCACTGTACCTGTTAGTGCCACAATCGTAAGATATTACAGAGATACACGCTGGACAAAAAAACGTACAATCATTAAATATTATCCTGTGTATTCCTATGAATATAATGGCAGAATATACGAAATAAAAGGCGAATGTCCTAACTTTGGTTTAAGACGCAGAGAAGGTAGCGTTGTTGAAATAAAGGTTAATCCAAACAACCCTACTAAGTTTCGTGATAAAAATACTTTCCCACATAAAGCTGGTATGATATTAGCTTGTATTGCTTTTTGTGTTGCAAGTATTTCTATGTTTATAAAAATAACAAGTATATATTTTACTATGCACCATTAATATTAAGCTTTAATAAAAAACTAAAAAGGGCGAAGCCTTATTTCTGTTAAAAGAAATAGCTTCACCCTTTATTTTTTATAAACAATTATAATGCACACACCATTTGAATATTAGATGGCTCAACAACAGCTATGCTGTTTATAGGCTTGTCTGTAGGTTCACATTCTAAATTTCTAAAAAAGTCTACGGACTCAACTATAGGTGGTACAGACATATATAGTTCTTTTGCTCCTAAAACTATAGCCTTTGACTTAGCAATGTTAAACAAAGCACTGCCTATCCCCTTTTTTCTGCTTTCGTTTGTTACCTGTATATCTACCATTACGCAACGACCGCTACGCAATTTTTCTTCGATTATCACAAATCCATATAAAACGTCTTCATCAAAGGCACCAAAAGCTATATATTTATCACTAAGCAATGTTTGCGACATTTTTATTTTAGCATCGTTATCCCAATCTACTATATAATCAGTATCAATACTTGTATATTCTCCATTGGCATATTTATACACACTTTGAACCTTTTGAGTTCTATCAAAAGATGCAAGTAATTGAAGATTAAAATTCTTATCGTTTATTCTTTTTATAATCATAACGGTCTCACTCTCTGTAAAATATTCTTTTTTGTATTTACTGCTATAAAACAATAAAAACTTTTTAGTTATATCAAACAACAAGTAATAATATATTTCTATTATTACTTGTTAAGTATAACATTAGATTTCAAAATATGCAAGGAATATATACATAACACCTTTCACTATATCTATTTTTATGTGGCTAGCTATTAATTGTTTTTTTACAAACATTGTGTTATACTTTAAATACGTATTACTTTGTAATATATCGCTTAATTGATAGGAGGTTTTTAATTATGGACGAAAAATATATTTTAGACAACGGAATTATTAAACAAGCAATCGAAAAATACAATAGAAACGCAAATAATATGACTCTGCTAACAGTAATAAAAAGCACAGTTATCAAAATGGACCAAAACGGTAGATTGTTAATCCCTGTAGAAGCTACAGAAGAGGATTTAAAAGCCCTTAACCTTGAAAACACAACACAAGGTGAAATTATTACTACTGACAAAGATTTTACATTTAAGCTACGCACATTAACTTTAAAGGACGGAAAAACTGCACTTGCTGCATTTACCGACATTGACGAAACCTCAAAGGGTGCGTCTACACACACAATTTCCTGTACTATTCAGCAATTCTTCAAATCTGTAGAAAGCAACAGCGAGGTTGCTGGTGTAATTATTAACCCTTGGGGCAAATCTTGCTTCTTGCCTGTAGATATTGTTAAGAAAATGCTAGCTATGTACCATTCTCCAATGAATAAAAGCCAGATTTACTTTGAAAAGGGTGACATCACAAAGCTAGACTGCGACTGCATAGTAAATGCAGCAAATAAATCACTTCTTGGCGGTGGCGGAGTAGACGGTGCTATACACAAAGCCAGCGGTACAAAGCTACTTAAAGAGTGTATGGCATTAAAGGGCTGTGAAACTGGTGAAGCTAAAATAACAAAGGGTTATAAACTACCTGCACCATATATTATCCACACTGTGGGACCTATCTACAAGGGTACAGAAGAAAATGTACAGGAATTACAAAACTGTTATAGAAATTCTTTAGATTTAGCCAGAGATTTTCAGCTACACTCTATCGCTTTTCCTGCCATTTCAACAGGAGCATACGGTTACCCTGTAAAAGAAGCTTGTGCCATTGCATTACATACAATTACACAATGGCTAAACGACAACAGCGACTACCCTATGTCTATTATAATGTCTTGTTTTAATGACGAGGTTTTAAACGGATATCAGGAATATGTAGCAACACTAAACAATATGCAATAATACATATTTATAAAAACAGTATTTTTTCGTAGGTTAAATATTATTATAAACACAGAAACAACGCATTTCCAAAACAGGAGATGCGTTGTTTTTATGTAAATATTATGATTATTTATACAAACAGTCTTACCACTGATAAATAAATTACAGGTATAAATAGGCTAGGTAGCATATTTAGAGTATTAAAATTTTTTATTTTTAGTATAGATAACCCTGACGAAGCAATTAAAATACCACCTACAATAGAAAGCTCTGTCATTATATCTGTAGTAATTATAGAGCCACACAAGGTTGTAAGTAAATATATTCCCCCTTGCCACAAAAACAAAACAGGTGCCGCAAGAGTCATACCTATACCGTATGTTGAAGAAAGTGCCATAGAGGTTACAAAATCCAAGGTAGCATTAGTAAACAAATATGTATTATCACCCTGCAAGGCACTTTGCACAGGCCCTAAAATTGAAAGGGTGCCTATACAATATAAAAGTATCCCTGTAGAAAGTCCTTCACTTAGCCTCTGCCCTTCTTTTTCCCCTTTAAACCTATCTACCAAACGGTCAAACTGTTTTTGTATATCCAATATATGACCAAAAAGACTTCCCAATGCCAAGCTAACAATAAACAAAACAGGGTAATTACTTTTAGGCATATTAGACACCGTTGCATTTATACCCAACATAGTTGCTGATAACCCCATAGCATTAAACAATGCCTCTTGATATTTAGGTTTTATACCCTTTTTCAATAAAGTTCCAATTAAGCTACCTGCCAATATTGTTCCTGTATTAACTAATGTACCTACCATAAACTCTGCCCCCTGCAAATTTCACCATAGGTTATTATATATCTAATCTTTCCATTTGTACAGATTTTTTGCAGTAGTGGGTGTTTAGATTACTACTAAACTCTTTTACTATGATTATACAGCTATCAAGCACTAAACTTTATAAAAAACCAGCTCCCCCAACAACAGCCTTAAACTAAGCCATTGTTGGGGGAGAATTTTTTGTATAGCGATTATTTTCTATTATTTATAATCACTTACTATAGCATACATATTTTACGCTATATAGTATTAATTTTACTTAGGTTAACAGTTTCGTTAACCTACCATAGAATTTTATCAACCAACCATAGAAACTGTTAAAGCACCAGTTTCCTTATTGAAAGCAAATTTGTAGGTACCGCCAGTTGCGTTTAGAGTTACTGGGGTTGTGTATTTGCTTGATAGGGT
>JAXJTR010000184.1:0-4257 GCA_036309465.1 Acutalibacteraceae bacterium | reverse complement strand
GTTTGCAACTAAATTTCAAAAGGATACCGATTTATCAGTTAATTTGGTTTCCTTATCCACTATTATTTCAATAATAACTATGTCTACTATAGTAGCAATTACACAAATGATAGCATAAAAAAAGAGATATAATAGCAAGCTAGGCTATTATATCTCTTTTTGTTTTTTATGTTTCGTTATAAAATGGTTTCACCCTTTAAAATTACACAAAGGCTTTTTAGATTTTATACTAATACCTAATAAAAAACAGAATAGATAAGTTAAATAGGATAACATACAAAACAATATATAGCGTAAGAGCTCCCTTGTGTAAAGGGAGCTGTCAGCAAAGCTGACTGAGGGATTGTTATAGCTTTATTTTGAGTTAAACGGCAATGCTTTCTGGTAGCAAACAATCCCACCGACTCGCCTTTGGCGAGCCACCTCCCTTTGCACAAGGGAGGCTAACGCTCCGCCACAATGCTACTGTGCAAATAAACTTTAATTAACTTTTTTCTCGTTTTTAATTAGAGTATGCCTGCTACACAGGCTACGCACAGCACGTCCCATACAATCTTCAACACTGAATTTTATCCAGTGGTTAAATGAAGATTAGTATTAAAAAGGCTTAATCTAAACTTTAGTTATCTTTCCGCCATATTTAGTATAGAGCCATTATTATCCCCACAAAACATTACAGTTATTTCTGTGCCTTTATTTAGCTCGCTGTTTATAGTTATTTTAGCATTATGAAGCTCTGCAATATGCTTAACTATAGCCAAGCCCAGTCCTGTTCCCCCTGTTTCTTTAGAACGACTTTTATCAACACGATAAAAGCGTTCAAATATTCGTGGCTGATGCTTTTTATCTATACCAATACCTGTATCTTTTACTGTTAACACAGGTATATTATTTTGTCGGCACAGGGTTACATACACCTTACCATTTAGCTTGTTATAGCGAATTGCATTATCGCATAGATTAAAAATTAGCTCGTAAAGCTGTGTTTCGTTACCTGAGCAGGTTACATTTTGTAAATCTGTTATAAAGGTAATGTTATTTTTTTCTGCCATTATATCTAACACCGATATAGACTCGTTTACCATATCTTTAAGATTTACCTTTTTAATATCTTCTATTTTATAGGCGTTGTCGTCCATTTTAGACAGCTTCATAATATCTGCTATAAGGCTTATAAGTCTGCCGGCTTCTTTATGTATTCTGCCTGCAAAACGCCTCATATCATCTTCATTGGTAACCATACCATTTTCTATCATTTCGGCATAGCCTGAAATAGAGGTTAAAGGTGTTTTAAGCTCGTGAGTTACATTTGCTGTAAATTCTCTGCGTAGCTTTTCGGTTTTCTTTTTCTCGGTAATATCTACCAACAAGCAAATAACTCCAACTGCTTCTCCACCTGAAAAAACAGGGTTTGTATAAAGTCGAATTGTTTTTTTGTTAAGCTTTAGCTCGGTTTCGGTGCTTTTTCCCTTTGAAGCCTTGTTAATACTGTCTATAAGTATATCATTAGAATATACCGCAAACATATTTTTTCCCTTATTATCATCATATTTATTCTTTAACAATCGCTTTGCACTGTCGTTTTCTACAAGAATAACCTTATCTATATCAAGCATAATAAAGCCCTCTTGCATATTAGATATAAGGGTGTTAATTTTATCTCTTTCCTCTTGCAATGCTTCAAACTGATTTCTTATTTTTCTTTGCTGTGAAATAATTGTGTCTGTAAACGGTTTTAACTCTTTATAAATTTTAAAATTCTTGTTTATGTCCTCTAGCTTAATATTTTCAAAAGGCTTTACAATTTTCTTTGTAAATCGGCTTGAAATAATAAAACATAAAATTAAAAGATAAATGCACATAGCAATTACAATTAACACAGTCCAATAGAATAACTTATAAAAGCTGTGCACACTTTTGCTAACACGAATTATATTACCGTTTTTCATTTTCATTGCATAATAGCACACCATATCATCAGAGGTTGAAGAATATCGAGTGCTTTCGCCAATGCCGTTTTTTATTGCTTGTTTTATTTCGGGGCGGTTTAAATAATTGCCCATTTCACTGGGATTTAGGTTTTTATCACTTTCATAAATAACATTACCCTTACTGTTTACTACGGTAAGTCTATAGCCACCTATTATAATTGGCTTAATGTCATCTATAGAGCTTTCAGGATTATAATAATCCGTTAACACCTTACAGTATGTTGATAAATCGCTGTAAGCCTGTTCTGAAAAGGTTATCCAGCTTGCTATGCAACAGCACAACGCTGTAAGTAATATGGATATACCCGAAATAACAACCAGCCTTTTGGTTAGGGTTGTTCGTAACTTCAAAATTTATTCCTCCATTTTATATCCAACATAGCGAACAGTTTTTATATATCTTCCGCTATCACCTAATTTTTGGCGTAGAGTTTTAATATGAGCGTCTACCGTTCTGCTTTCGCCTGTATAATCAAAGCCCCACACATTTTCAAGAAGAGTTTCACGAGTTACCACAATATCTTTATTTATTATTAAATATTTTAACAGCTCGTACTCTTTAAAGGTAAGTGGACATTCCTCATTATCAACAGTTACTTTATGCTTATGGTCGTCTATTTCTATTTCTCTATATTGTAATATATGGTTAGATTTTGGCTGTGGTGTTTCTATTCTTTCACATCTGCGTAGCAAAGCCCTTACTCTAGACACAAGCTCCATTACTCCAAATGGCTTTGGAATATAATCATCTGCACCCATATCAAGCCCCTTTACCTTATCCAGTTCAGAGGTTTTTGCAGTAACCATTATTACAGGCACATTTTTAATATTACTATTTTCTCTTATCTTTTTTAAAATAGATAAACCATCTTCATTAGGAAGCATAATATCTAAAATAACCAGCTTTGGGATTTCATTATCACAAGCATTATAAAAATCTGTGCTTTCGCCAAAGGCACATACTTGGTAACCACAATTTTTTAAAGCATAGCTTTCAAGCTCTCTTATATCAATATCATCTTCTACAATGTAAATCATATTGCACATACCTTTCATCACACAGAAATTATTCAAGATAATTATACCACAGCCAATTTATATTTTAATAATGATAATGTAAAAAATATGTGAAAAGCAAAAAAGTTTACTTAATTTTTGTTTTATGATAAAATATTGAAGAAATTTTTAGAAATTTTTAAAAAATACTTGACTGTAATCAAGGTTTATACTGTATAAATATAGCTGGAGGTGGTCAAAAATGGAAATTAAAGAAGTTGAAAAGCTATTATCAGTTTCTCGTTCCAATATTCGCTATTATGAAAAGGAAGGATTAATCAATCCCAAAAGAAAAGAAAATAACTATCGTGACTATAGTGAAAGTGATGTTGCTACATTAAAGAAAATTTTAATACTACGAAAGCTTGGTTTTACTGTTGATGAAATCTCATCAATGCAAAAAGGTGAAATCTCACTATCTCAGGTAGCAACAGAAAACATACTAAGATTAGAAAAAGAAATAAACGATTTAAAAGGTGCATTAACTATGACAAAAAATCTATCAGAGGAAAATCCATCATTTGAAACATTAGACCAAGAACGCTTATGGAATGATATTTCTACTGCGGAGGAAAAAGGACAAAAATTTGCAGATATCTGCAAAGACTGCCTTGAATACGAGAGCGAAATTTTTGACAATGTATGGAAAAATGTATTTTTCCACAATTTCAAAAAATCTCGTAAAAAATTCGGTTTGCCTATTGCCATTGCTATATTGGTGGTAATTTGTATAGTTAGAGGAATCTCCTCAGCTACTTTATGGAACGGTTCTTTCCTACAGGGAGCACTTTATCCTATAATAATTTTTGCTGTTGCCTCTATTATATTAGTACCAATTTTCATAATAAGTAAAAAATCACCAAAGGCTGGTGCTATTATATCAAAAATACTTATGACAATATGTTTAGCTATTATTGCATTTTTTTTGCTTGCACTTGTATTTTTATTTATTAAATCTTTATTTGTAAAATAAAAACTTGTTTATATAATGCAACCTTGTTGTTTTTTCAACAATTCAACAAGGTTATACTAGAAAAGTTATTGAAATTTTAATGGTACAGTAATATTATAGCAAAGCATTAGCCTCCCTTGTGCAAAGGGAGGTGGCTTGCCATTGGCAAGACGGAGGGATTGTTTTCTAAAAAACATTTTAGCTATTTGTAATCTATAGCTATGACAATCCCTCAGTCAGCTTCGCTGACAGCTCCCT
>JAXJTR010000183.1:0-8266 GCA_036309465.1 Acutalibacteraceae bacterium | reverse complement strand
ATGTATGACAATATTTTTACTTTACAAATATTATTAATTTAAAATATGTAGTAATAAAATCACTACAACTAATAACCATATTTATTGTCAGTTACTATATATCTAATGTACCCTTTTTATTGTAAAATATTTGTCTTATTATGTTACCTTTACTATTAAAAAATAATATTTATAGCAAAGGTAAATTTTCCGATATAAAACGACAATTATCTCTCGCTTTTGAGTTGTAAAATAACATTAAAATTCATTCCAATTTTGATATTCATTTTCTTAGCAACTATATTTTTTAACATTACAACCGATTTCATATCTTATAATAAAAAATACAATATTAGCAACATCAATTCAAGCGGGATTTAATAAAATTTTTGTTGAAAATCAACTGAATTTCTAAATAATATTATATACATATACTACTATGTAATTTAAAAACTCCTGTATTTTCAATAAGATTATAACAATTTTAAATTTACTTTAAAAAAGTATTGACAAATATCGTATATAATGATATTATTTAGACAAGGTAGTTGCAATAAACAAATGCAACCCATTCTGTTTAGTTAATTTAGCTAATACCTTTTTTCATATATACCTTCCAAAACAAGATGCACACTCTTATTTTTTCGAGTGTGCATCTTGTTTTTTTATCTATTAAAATATTATACTGAACTCTATTTCAACAATAAACATCTTGCGAGAACCCCCCACAGGTGAGTAATATAAGTAAAGGTGGTTCCTGAATTTTTTACATTAGAAACCACCTTATATTAGTAACATATTCTATTGTATTTAAGCTTATAAATACTTATTAATATATAACAAGTGTAGCACCTTTTTTCATTGTACAGCTTAATTTACCATCTTTTACTGTAACAGTGCCACCCTTTACCTTGTCGATATATTTACCGTCTTTTAGCTTTGTTTCGGCATCTTCTATTTTTACCTCTTCATCAGAAACATTTACAATAACTGCACCTTTATTACCACGCTCTACCATAATAACTACGCTACTGTCGTTAGGGTTAGATAGGTGCTCCTCTTCTCCAATCATTTCGGTACGGAATTTATTAACCTGAGTAACCTCTTTTGATTTGTAAAAATCACTGCCAGCTTTACCTATTTCGTTATTTCCCCACTGGTCTTCAGTAGATGCACCTGCAGGACGGCTGAAAAACAATGGTGTACCACCTGATCTTGCACATAATATAGCCCAAGCTTGTTTTATTTGTTTTTCTGTCATATAAGTCCAGTTTCCGTCATTACAGTAATTATCGTGGGACTCAACCCAAGTTACAAGCTTGCTAGGGTCGATTCCGTTAACTGCAAAGTCACGCAATATTCCCACAGAAACATCTTGGTTTAGAATAGCATCTCTTAGATATTCGCCATACTTAGGGGCAGTAACATTCATTAAGTGGGAATATCCCTCTATTCTGTCAGCACCACCCTGTAAGATTTCGCCATACTGGAATAGTGACCCATTATTTAATACTACATTCCAGTAATTACTTGCATATTCCTTGTCATCATTAGATAATTCAATATGCTTTGCACCGTCATATCTAAAACCGTCTGCACCGGCTTCTACACATTCTTTAAGATAGTTTAAAACATATTGCTGGATTTCTTCATTATGTGTGTTAAGGTCGGTTAAACCTAATAAATTACCTTGTGTAACTTCTTTACGGTCTGAATAATCAACTACCTCTCCCATTGTGTGGAATGGATTTTTCATATTGGTTATGTTAGAGCTTATTACAGACTTATCGCTTGTTAGGTGGTTAATTACAGCATCTACAATAATTTTAATTCCGTACTTATCGGCTTCTTTGCACATAGCTTCAAATTCTTCTTTTGTACCAAGCTGATAGTTGCCTATTACATAATCTGTAGGCTGATAATGATAATACCATTTACCGTTATTAATGCTGTCATCTTTATCTTGCAGTTGCATTCCGCCATCTTCACCTATTTTACACTGGTTAATTGGTGAGGTTTGAATTGTAGAAAAACCTGCGTCGGCAATATTCTTCATATTATCCTTAATTGTATTAAACGACCAGCACCAAGCGTGGAAAATAGCACCATCACCGATATTATTTGCTAGACCATATTCATTTACCAGTATTTCTGAACGAACAGGCTGATAATCCTGTGAAACTTGTGGCTCTGTCGTTGGCTGAGTTGCCTGAGTTGCAGGTTGGGTTACATCAGGTTTATCTGTTGTGTTAGCACCACAAGCTGTGGCACTTAAAAGCATAAAGATTGTTAAACCCAATGCTGTCAATTTTTTTATCATATAACTTCCCTTTCTTTCTATAATATAATATTAGTTTACTTATTACGATGATGTTAGTAATTAAAACAAGTATTATCTGTTACAATAAACTCTCTATGACCAAAATTATTCTCCAAAAATTTTTTCTGCATTATTCATTATTTTTTCTACCGCTTCATTGTCACAGTAATATGAAAGCATTTCCATTCCCTTTCCGTAGTCACAGCCACGCATAGTTGAGTGCATATCACTTCCAAGTAAATGTACATATCCGTTATTGATAAGATTAAATGCTTTTTTACGCATTAAAATTTTTGTAAGACACTGGGTATTTAATTGCACCATACATCCCATATCTATCACTTTAGTAATAAGCTTTTTATTGTTAAAAAGTGAAGGATATCGCTCTATATGTGCCAGCACAGGTACCACATTATATTGTTGTATAGTTCTTTTAATCATCGCCAAATCATCTTCTTTAAATTGGCAACCATAAGGCATTTCGGTGAGAAGATAATTAGTATCTTGATAACAAAAGTCGGAAATATCATTAGCACTAAAGACACCAGGTGTTAAATGAAGTTCGCACCCCAGTTTTATTTTTATTGTGCCTTTATACTCACTGATAAGCTTATTGTATTGACGATTTCTATGCTCTAAAAAACCTGCAACAATATTAGGATTCATTCTGGAGTCATTGGTGTAAAAATGCGGGGTAACCATTAAATGTGTTACTCCGTCTAACCATAGTTGGTTAAGCAATAACAAAGACACATCTATATCCCGTGGACCGTCATCTATATTATGTAAAATGTGGCTATGCATATCATACTTTTTCATAATCAATTCCTTAAAATTAGTTAAAAATATTATTAACCTATATTAACTATATAATACACCCAAATAATGGTAACGACAAATGTTCTTTATAAAGAACAAGGCTATGACAAAAATATATCATAGCCTGTAAAATTATGTATAACAGAATTATCTTAAATTAATGTGCAAACAAAGTCGCCCATTTCTGTGCAAGTAACCTTTGTTTTGCCTTCTTCGTAAATATCAGGAGTTCTGTGTGTTTCAAGAGCCTTTGCTACTGCGTCTTCGATAGCCTGTGCAGCCTCTGGCTGATTAAGAGAATATTTTAGCATCATAGCTACTGAAAGAATTGTAGCAAGTGGGTTTGCGATATTTTGTCCTGCGATATCAGGTGCAGAACCGTGGATAGGCTCATATAGACCACTTTTGCCTGAGCTTAAACTAGCTGATGCAAGCATACCGATAGAGCCACTAATCATAGAAGCTTCATCTGATAAAATATCGCCAAAGATATTTGATGTAACAATAACATCAAACTGACCAGGGTTGCGTACTAACTGCATTGCACAGTTATCTACATACATATGATTAACTTCAACCTGTGGATATTCCTCTGCGATTTTATTAACAGTTTCTCTCCACAATCTTGATGACTCCAATACATTAGCTTTGTCAACGCTTGTAAGCTTCTTGTTTCTCTTCATAGCCATATCAAAGGCAACTCTTGCAATTCTTTCTACCTCTGGTACAGAATATCTTTCTGTATCATAAGCTGACTGAACACCGTTATTTTCTTCTCTGCCTCTTGTACCGAAATATATACCGCCTGTAAGCTCACGAACAATCATAATATCAAGATTATCACCAATAATATCATCTTTAATAGGTGAAGCACTTTTTAGTGGTTGAAAAATAACAGCTGGTCTTAGGTTAGCAAACAAACCTAAAGCCTCTCTTATTTTTAACAGACCTTTTTCAGGACGATTATTTGCAGGCTGGCTGTCCCACTTTGGTCCGCCAACAGCACCAAGAATAACAGAATCAGCAGCTTTACATTTATCAATAGTAACCTGTGGTAGTGGCTCGCCATAATTGTCAATAGCAATACCGCCAATATCAGCAGGATCATATTCTACTTCAAAACCAAATTTTTCAGCTGTTTTATCAAGAACCTTTACAGCCTGTTCAACTATTTCAGGGCCTATACCGTCGCCCTTTAGCAGTGCAATTTTATAACTATTCATAATTATTATCCTCCGTATTTTAAATAATTAAAAACTATTTATTTGATTATAACATATAAAATATCAAGTAAATGTAAACTGCTTTACATTTTTGGTAATTTCAAAGTTACTATTCTTTCTCTTTATCTTCTCTTGGGCAGTAATCGTACACTTCTGCTACCTTGTCACGCATCCACAAAAGTGGGGTAATTCGCATTGAATAACCAAAGCCGTTATCCATTTGCCAACGGTAAGACTCTGCCTGTGGCAATCCGTAAATTGACATTAATGTCATTATAACACCACCGTGGGTAACAACTACTGCTGTGGTTTCACCTGAACTCATTAAATTTTCTACAATTCTTTCAAACGCCTTGCAAATGCGAAGTGTAAAAGCTGAACCGCTTTCTCCATTAGGAGGTGCGTTATCCTTTGAATTTGCAAGCCAAGCTGTAAATTGTGGGTCGGTTTGAAGTTGTGTAGCTGTTTTTCCTTCCCAGTCGCCAAAGCTACACTCAGCAAGGTCAGGAACAATTGTAGGCTGTATTTGCGGATAAAGCACGTTACAGGTTTGTACACATCTTAATAGTGGACTAGAATATATTATAGGAGTTCCCGGATAAATATATAAATCATCATATTTTTTAAGGTTGGCTATGCCTTCGCCTGACAAAGGCACATCTGTTACACCTATGTATTTTCCTTTGTTATCTTCAACAGTACTACCGTGCCTGATAAAATGAATATGGTAAGATTTCATAGTATTCTCCTTAAATTTTCTTTTGATTTATTATTGAAATTTCTCTTTACTTAAACATAATTTTATAATATACTATATGTATATTTTGGGCAAGATTATTAACAAATTATTCATTATTAATTTACATTTGAGGGGCATAAATGAACACAGAATTTTCAAGAATTATTACTCTGCTTAGAAAAGAAAAAAAACTAAGCCAAAAAAAGGTTGCTGTTGACCTAGGAATATCACAAGCCTTACTATCCCATTATGAAAAAGGCATAAGAGAATGTGGGCTTGATTTTATAATAAAAACAGCGGATTATTATAATGTATCTTGTGATTATCTTCTGGGCAGAACTACCGAAAGAAATGGTGCTAAAATAACCATTGATGACTATACAGAAGAACCAAACGGTAATTATGGCAGTATGCTTAGTCAGTTAAATAAAAAGCTTTTACAAAATTCTACCAATTTAATATTTGAGATTGCCGAACAAACCAACAGTAAAGAGGTTGAGTTGGCTGTTTCTGATTATTTAATGACATCAGCTTACAAAATGTTTAGAATATTATACACAGCAAACAGTAAAAATCCAACTGCTCTTTTTTCTGTTTCGCCTAAAGTAGTTGATGGATATTCTTCAGCCTATCTGTTTAAAAAAGAGGCTGAAATAATTTCTACAGTTAATTCTGTTTCAACAAATGGTGAGTCTGCTGAAAAAGTGTGCACTCCACAGTTATCTCAGGATATTATTAATGAAAATTATCCAAACTACTCTACCTCTTTGTTAAATTTAATAAGAATAGTAGAAAACAATATTAAACCAACAAAGTAATATAAAAGGGTAACCAACAGGTTACCCTTTTGTTTATTATTCTTCTGTTGTTGTTGGCTTTTGAACCTGTGGCTGTGCAACAGGCTTTTGGCTAGCCTTTATATTAGCTCTTGTTTTCTTAATCTCGTTACACTGATTTGTAAGCATTTCGTCTGTTTTTCTAAGCATTTCATCTACATAGTCGTTAACAGCTCTACGCATATCTCTTGACTTTGACTTAGCATCTGAGATAATCTCGTTAGCCTCTGTCTGAGCAAGTCTTACGATTTCGTTCTGAGTAACAAGAGATTTCTTCTTCTCCTCTGCACTACGAACAATGCTTTCAGCCTCTGCCTTAGCGTCTGCAATTATCTTCTGTCTATCAGCAACAATAGCCTTAGCCTGACGAACCTCCTGAGGTAGTGTATCTTCGATATCATCTAAAAGCTCTTTTAGGCTTTCAACATCAATAACGCACTTACCACCTGAAAGAGGTAAAATCTTTGCATCCTCTACTAATTCTTTTAGTTCTGCCAATAAATCTTCTACTTTCATTTCAACCATCCTTTTCTAACAACTGCACCAAAAATATAATATTATTTATTGGTAGCTAATCGTTTTTTTATTTCGTCGTGAATACATTCCGGTACAAAATATGTAATGTCACCACCAAAAGTAGCAACTTGTTTAACTATACTGGAGCTTAAAAACATATTTTCTGCACGAGATGTTAAAAATATTGTTTCCAAATCC
Source organism: Acutalibacteraceae bacterium (assembly GCA_036309465.1). GTDB lineage: Bacteria > Bacillota > Clostridia > Oscillospirales > Acutalibacteraceae > CAG-964. The sequence continues at coordinate 1,636 of JAXJTR010000183.1, read as the reverse complement.
GGATTAAGCTTTTTATTTGTCAAAGACATCTGAAATTCATATTCAAAGTCAGACATAGCACGCAACCCCTTAACAACAGCAGTTGCGTTAGTTTCTCTTGCGTAGTCGGCAAGTAAACCATTAAAACCTCTTATCTCTACATTTTCCAAACCGTTTAAAGCTTTTTGTAATAACTTTATTCGTTCATCAATAGTAAAGCTTGGAGTTTTTGAAGAATTAACCAAAACAGCCACTATAACTTTGTCAAACATAGCTGCAGCTCTGGTTATAATATCCACATGACCCAAGGTTACGGGGTCAAAACTACCGGGACAGATAACAGTTCTGCTCATTCTTCTGTCACATCCTCATATCGGTATGTACTTATCATAATTTTACCATAACGATAATTCCTGTCAAGTACAAAACCGTTAATTTTTTCAGGTATTTCTTCATTTAAGGGTCTTTCACAGATAATTGTACCTGTTTTTTTCATTTGTAGTGCTGTTAAAGGCAATACTTGCTGTAACAAACCTGTACCATAAGGTGGGTCTAAAAAGGCAAGGTCAAATTTTTCTGACTGTTCTCTACCAATAAAAGCTACTGAATCGGTATTTAACACCTTTGCTTTAGATGTACAATCTGTTACTTCAAGATTTTTGCGGATAACATTTATAGCTTCTCTTCTTGAATCCACAAAAACAGCCTCTTTAGCACCTCGGCTAATAGCCTCTATACCCATTTGACCGGAACCTGCAAATAAGTCTAAAAACAATCTACCCTCAATATCAAATTGAATTATACTAAAAACAGCTTCCTTAACTCTTTCAGCAGTAGGTCTTACATCTTGTCCTTCTAAAGTTTTTAACCTTTTACCCTTAGCACTTCCTGTTATAACTCTCATAAAACACCTACTTTCTTCACATATTCTTTATTATCTACTATTATTAAGTAATTGTCAACCTTAATATTGTTAAATTATCTGCCTATATAATTAATTATCATTTCCATTATGAAAATATCTATACACTGTTTTTGCAACTACTGTATTCATAGTAGGTGCATTTTCCAGCTCGGTTAGGTCTGCTTCTTTAATATTGGCAATAGTGCCAAAGTGTTTTAGTAGTGCTTTTGCACGCTTCTCACCTATTCCGTCTATCTCTGTTAATGAGCTTTTAAATGTGGTTACCTTTCGTTTTTGACGGTGATAACCTATTGCAAAGCGGTGAACTTCCTCTTGAATATTAGAAACAAGGGTAAACACACTACGTTTATTATTTATAGCAATTTCACTGCCTGAATCGGTAATTGCACGAGTGCGGTGCTTGTTGTCTTTAACCATTCCGAAAAGAGGAATATTATATCCTCTTTCTTTCATAACATTTGCTACCACATTAACCTGACCTTTACCACCGTCCAGCAATATTAAATCAGGCAATCTGCCAAAGCCTACACCTTCATCTTTATGTTTTTCATATTCATTAAGTCTTCTTGAAATAACCTCTGCCATAGAACCGTAATCGTCTTGACCTGAAAAGGATTTTATCTCGAACTTTCTATATGCACTTTTTAGCGGCTTACCGTCTTCAAATACAATCATACCTGCAACATTTGCTGTACCATTTTGATTGGAAATATCGTAGGACTCTATATATCT
>JAXJTR010000182.1:0-7742 GCA_036309465.1 Acutalibacteraceae bacterium | reverse complement strand
TCTAGATATGTTGTACCAATAGCTAGTGTTTTACCCTCTACTGGTGAAAGAATTGTGTTAACATCACCGATTAGGTACTGCTTTGGTAGCTTGCTGTCGTACTTAATTACAAGAGCATTAGTAGCAACATCTACCTGGAATGTATATGTACCACCTGTTGCATTTAGTGTAACAAAGCTTGAGAATGTGCTCTTAAATGTTAGACCATTTGAAGAGTTGTTTACAGTCTTCTTATAACCTAGTAGTGTACCATAATTGTTTAGCTTAATGTTATATGTACCAGCCTGAAGAGCAATTGTACCTCTTACTCTACCTGTACCACAAGGTGTTAGTTTTAGGTTAATATCACCTACTACATAATATCCATCAGTTTTAATTGTTGGATTTGTAGGAACATCTGTTGCAGATGTTGGAGCTGATGTTGGTGTTGATGTTGGTGTTGATGTTGGAGCTGATGTTGGAGCTGATGTTGGAGCTGATGTTGGTGTTGATGTTGGAGCTGATGTTGGTGTTGATGTTGGAGCTGATGTTGGTGTTGATGTTGGTGTTGATGTTGGAACTTCTGTTGGTGGTTCAGTTGGTTCCTCTGTAACACCATCGCCAATAAATATAGTATACATTATTGATTCTTTTCTATCGTATGAGTTTGTCCATACTATGAAATGATCACTATAAATAGGCTGACATATAGGGTTGAAGTTAACATCATTATAATACATTGTTTCTACTTCATTACCATTACCGTCAATCATCTTACAAACAAGATCTGTGCTTTGTAATTCTTTTCCTGTTTCATCATAGGTATACTCAGCAAACATAACAACAAATCTGTCGTCACTAATCTTTACTATTCTAGGTTCTGAAACCTCCATAGTTACATCAGTTGGTCTATTGTCTGTTAACCATATAAACTCAGATGTAAGCTTATCCTTAGAAGTTACAGATAGATAAACATTATGTCTATAACTACCACTGCTACCTGTTACACCTGCTACCATATTGCTATGTGGAATAGATGAACCTACCACTAGGTAATTATCCTTATTAATCTCTAAGCCTGTTAATGTTGTACCTGTGAAAGCATCACCTAAAGTACCGCCTAGATTAAATAACTCAATTTCATTCATTCCGCCATAAGCATCTACTATATTTAATGCAATAGCACGAGGATAAGCATTACCGTGGTCTACAAAAATTAGTTTGTTACCGTCATATTTTACTATCTGCTTGAAAGAGTTTGAAACATATGGTGAGGTACCAGATGTTGTTGTCATAGTATTAGTATCTACATAAATAGATATATTGGTTTGTGCCCCACTAAACATTGTACGACCTGTATGTAAAACCAATACTCCATCTTTAACAGCCATAGATGCACTTGCACCAAACAATGATGTACTTATTCCTTCAAATCCGGAGCTAACGATACCACCAAGGATATCACATACATCTACATACTCCCAGTTTGAATTATACTTTAATACCTTTATAACAACTTTATCTGTTAGTTTGTCAGCATTATCCTGACCAACTGCCACATAGAAGTTACCGTCATCACCCTGACAGAAGCTACCAAATGTTTTAAAATTATAACAATCTTCTGGTAGACTTATTGTATTACAAAGCTCAACTGTTCTGGTAACTTCATCCATAGAATATACAAACAGCTTTCTAGCTGACATCTTTACTGATACAGCATATAGCTGGTCATTTTGATGATAATAATATGTAAGATCTGATGAAGCCCACTGCCAGTATGAACCATAATACAAGTTATAAGAACCTGTTTTTCCTGACTGATAATTTTCCATATAAGGAACACTACTACTCTTTAAGTTACCAAAAGAATATGTATAATTTACTGTAGGTGTCTCTGAAGGAGCTACAGTAGGTACCTCTACCTCATTCTCTTCTGTAAAGCCAATAGTAAATAGTTTTGTGGTAGTACTACTATATGAAGTTGTCCAAATTATTTTAGAGTTCACATAGATAGGCTGTGTAATTGGGTTATAATTAATATTTTTGTAAGTTCTCTCACGAACAACTTTACCTTCAGAATCAACTATTTTACAAACAAGGTCAGCTGATTGCAATACTGTGCCTGTACTGTTGTATGTATACTCAGTATACATTACAGCAAATCTGTCTGCTGAAATTTTAACAAGTCTTGGCTCAGAAACTTCCTTTGTTTTAGCTGTTGGATCATTATTAGTTAACCAAATAAAACTGCTGGTAATTGTATCTTCAGTTTTATTAAACTTTGTTAGATAAATATTATGTCTATATGTTTGACCTGTACCTGTAATACCCGCTACCGGATTTTCGTGTGGTACAGAAGAACCTATAACAATATATCCGCTTTTGCTTACTTCAAAACCAGTTACTGTTGTACCAGTATAGTTATCACCGTGAGTACCACCGATTTTAAATAAATCCTTAGTAATCACCTTTTCTGGAGTAACAATGTTAGCAACAACAGTACGAGGGTAAGCGTCACCGTGGTCTACAAATGCTATATCGTTACCATTGTATTTAACAAACTGGTTAAATGAATGAGATGCGTATGGCATTTTCTTTCCTAAAATAAGTTTCATATCTGCAGTATTTATATAGAAAGAAATATTACCCTGATGGTTAAGACCGTCAGTTGCTGTATACATTTCTCTACAGGTATGTACAATTAGTGTACCGCTCTGTAAATCCATTCTACAGTTACCACCACGGAAAGGTTTAGTTATACCATAATTAACACCATTTTTAGTAGTAGCAGGTATATTACAAGTACCAACTTTTACCCAATCAGAATTATACTTGAATACCTTAACTACGATAGTTGCATCATCTTCTTCTACATTATTCTGACCAACAGCTACATAAAAATAACCGTCGCTACCTTTGTAAAAACCACCAAATTCAGGCAATTCTAAATCGCTAATAGTTTTTACTTTTGTTGCTGTACTACTATCAACATTTATTTGATAAACAGTTAGTGTTACACCTGAAGTTGCAACAACTGCATATAGTTTGTTATTAGCCTGATAATAGTATGTTGAATCAGAATCTGCCCAGTTCCAGTAAACTAAATTACCAGATGGATTGTATGAACCAATCTTATTTCCCTGATAATCGTTTAGATATGTCATATCAGTTACAGTGATATCACCAAGGTAACTGTTATCATTAACAGATGTTGGTGGATCTGTTGGTTTTTCTGTTGGTGTTGGTGTTGGCTTCTCTGTTGGCTTTTCTGTTGGAACATACCCATAAGTAGACCATGTACCACTTGGCTTATCCCATACATTTTGGTCTAATGTGAATAGGTTTTTACCTTCTGGTATAGTTTGGTCTGATGTTTGGTTCCATTTATTATTACTATCCCAGTTATTTGTACTAGATGAAGGATTCATTCTTGCAAAAATAACACTCTTGTATCCACCAGATGGCATTGTTGCAGAATAGTAACCGTCACTACCTAATGTTAATGAAACCCATACTTCACCAGATGAACCATTGAAGAAGTATGCTGCAAATCTTGCATTTGCTTGCTTCCAATATTCTGATGGTGCAAAATAGATTTTGCCTGATGTATCACCACCAGAAGTTGGTGAGGTTGGTGTTGGTGGGTTTGTTGAAGTTGGTGGGTTTGTTGGGTTTGGACCATAATAAGACCATGTACCACCTTGTCCATCCCAGTTACCTGAACTTAGAGTAAATAAATTATTACTATTAGTAGGTAAAGTTATGTCTGCTGTCTGGTTCCACTTATTATCCCAGTTATTTGTGCTATTTGCAGGATTCATTCTTACAAAAATGACACCTGTATATCCGCTTGGCACTTGACCTTCGTAATAACCGCTGGAGCCTTTTGACATAGACACCCATGTTTCGCCATTTCCAAACAAATACATTGCAAATCTTGCATTGGCTGTTGTCCAATCTGAAGTTGGTTGGAAATAAATGGTTTTCGTAGTTGCTGCACCAGCAGTAACTGCGGTACCACTTACCGTAACCATTGACAATAACATCATTATCGTCAAAATTACGGAAATGATTTTACTCGAATAACCTTTGGTTTTGAACATTAAAACTCCTCCTTTAAAATTATGTTCGGTTCTATTATACATTATATAAATAAAAAACTCCATACACATTATGGATAAATATGTAATAAAATATTATGTTTTAGTAACAAAATTTATAGCCTATTTTCTTTTACAACAATAAACCCACTAGTTGAGATTAAAATTCCAACAACATTCTGTTTATTATCATTTGTAACATATATATAAAGAACAAAATAGGTAATACTGAATATTATAATTACTGAACATTGCAATATTTTGAAAGGTGGTTACTTTATGTGTGGTATAGCAGGGTGGTTAGATAGATATACAGATTTAACAGAAAAACAGTCAACCATTGCCCAAATGGTTGATACATTAAAAAGCAGAGGTCCTGACCAACAGGGTATTTATTTTAATAACGAAAAAGATGTATGTCTTATGCACCGCAGATTAACAGTTATAGACCCACAAGGTGGCTTGCAACCAATGACAAAACAAGGTAAGCTAAGCCAGTGCACTATTGTATATAATGGAGAGCTTTACAATACAGATGAACTTACCAGACAACTAAAACGAGCCGGATATACATTTACCACACATTCAGACACCGAAGTGCTTTTAACAGCATATTTATACTGGGGCGAAAAATGCGTAGAAAAGCTAAACGGTATTTTCGCCTTTGCTATTTATGATATAAATAATCGCAAGCTATTTATTGCAAGGGACAGAATAGGAGTAAAACCATTTTTCTATTATCAATATAAAGGCGGTTTTATTTTTGCATCTGAAATAAAAGCAATTCTTGCCTGCCCTTTGGTTAAACCCACTGTAAACGAAGAAGGATTAATGGATATTTTCTTTTTAGGTCCTGGACGAAGCAGTGGCAATGGCATATTTAAAAATATATACGAGTTACTTCCTGGAGAATGTGGAACATATAAAGACGGTATTTTAAGAAAACAGAAATATTTTAAATTAAAAGCAGTACCACATCCGCATAGCAAAGACGAAACCATTGAATACACACGTTATCTGTTAAAAGATTCCATAGAAAGACAGCTTGTATCTGATGTACCACTATGTACTTTTTTATCAGGTGGACTTGATTCCAGTATAATAAGCAAAATATCCTCTGACTATTTTCTTTCTCACAACAAAGGTAAGCTTACCACCTACTCTGTTGACTATAAGGATAATGATAAGTATTTTGAAAAAAGCTTATATCAACCTAATGCTGATGACGAATATATACAATTAATGAGCAAGTTTGCAAACACAAACCATAAAAATGTTATTCTTAATAATGTTGATGTATATAATGCTTTATATGATGCAGTAAATGCACGAGATTTACCTGCAATGACAGATGTAGATTCATCTCTATTACTGTTTTGTAAAGAAGTAAAAAAAGATTACACAGTAGCATTGTCAGGCGAATGTGCTGACGAGCTTTTTGGTGGTTATCCTTGGTATCATAATGAAAAAATCTTATTTGAAAATACCTTCCCTTGGTCCAGAAGTCTTGATATTAGGCGAAAAGTGCTTAAAAAAGAATTGTTGCCTAAAGGTGAAGAATATGTGCAGGAAAAATATCTGTCAACAATTAATCAAGTAGATAAGCTACCTAATGAAAGTCCTTTAGAAAGCAGAATGAAAGAAATGTTTGTACTGAATTTCAACTGGTTTATGCAGGGACTACTTGACCGCAAGGATAGATGTAGTATGTATAACGGTTTGGAAGTTCGTGTACCATTCTGCGATTTTCGTTTAGTTGAGTACGCTTACAATATGCCATGGCAATTAAAAGCATTAAATGGCAGAGAAAAAGGAATTATACGAACTGCAATGAATGGAATACTCCCAGACGAGATAGTATGGCGTAAAAAAAGCCCATACCCAAAAACTCATAATCCAGAATACTTTAAGTTAGTTTCTAATACCATAAAAAATCTAATAGAAAAGCATAGTCCAATTACTCAGTTTATTGATTCAATGGCAATTAAAGAAATTATAAATAATCCTGAAAAAATTGACTCCCCTTGGTATGGTCAACTTATGAGAGCACCTCAAATTTTAGCCTATCTTATTCAAATTGACTACTGGTTTACAAAATATAATGTAGAAATCGAAATATAATATTTCTACATTATCAAAATTTAATTTCTTATTATAAGGATTTTATTCAGTAATCAATGGCATAATTAAGCCCCCACGCTGTAAAAAGGGTGGGGGCAATTTTATATATAGCACAAATATTATTAGGTTTATTTTACAATTTCATATTGCCAGTCTTTAATACCGCCAAACTCCTTTACATTTATATACCCTAGTTCTGCAAGATTTTGGGAGGCTTTTTTACTACGGTTACCACTACGACAATAAACTAAAATAAGTTGCTCCTTGTCGGTAAGCTCTTTTTCTGCACGGTCTAAAATTTCATCATGAGGAATTAGAATTGCATTTTTAATATGCCCCTCTGCAAACTCCTCTTCCGTGCGAGTATCTAAAATAATATAGTTACTTTCTGTATCCATAAGCCTTTTAGCCTCTTTAGCAGTAATTTGTTCATATACAGCTTTGTTTGTAGGTTTGTCGGTATTAGATTTGTTGTCACTAGTTTTATTACCATTACAAGCAGTAATACCTAACATTGTTATAGACATTAATAGTATTGAACCTATTATTTTAATAAATTTCTTTTTTAGCATTTTATATCACCTGATGTTGTATGTAAAGTTATGTTACATAGTCTAAATTTACAAATGATAGTTGTTTTTCTATCCTAAGTTTTTCAAATTCATTACCACCAAATATATTAACAAGATTTTCTATATGTTGTTTTTTAGCAGTTTCATTATGATAAAAAACCGTTATTGATGTTGCCAAACCAAACAGTTCACGAATATAATTTTCATCTGTAACATCTAATGAATGCCCCATTATAGACAATTTAATATTTTCACTTACTGTTTCATCATTATCTTTTTTCATTTTTTCACGAAGTGAGCTAACCCATTTAAGATAAGAACAATCTGTTTCATAATATGTACGTTGATAATATTTTTTAAATCTCAGAAAAGATGTATCTACATTTTCTTTTCTATCATTTTTGTCTGAATTAACACCTAAAACAATCTCTTCATCAGTCTCACCATGAATATGAACTATTTCAGGAGTAAAAAATATTTGAGAACTTTGGAATAACAACTCCAATAACAACTCATATGTATGTGTATAGTTAAAGGAAATAACTACACTACTATATTCCATAAGTTTCATTTGCGGTATTTCGGGTTGCTCACTTGATTCTTCATTCGAGGAAGCACATAGTAATTCAGTTGTTTTATCAACAAATAGACATAAGTAAATTTTTAACGCATAAGCAAAGTCTTGAAATTGATTATATAAGTAATCAATTATCTTTTCCTTATCTATTCTAAAATACCCTGGCTTCAATGGACACTCACAAGTAAAATCTTCCTTAATTATAATATCATCTTTATATTTACCGTTTTTAGAGCTTAGTTCATTATCAATAAAAAAATTAAAACTTTCCATTATGATATACTTAGATTCTTCGTTTTTAAACACTCTATTACCAGGAATAAAGGATACATTTTTTTTTGCTTCAAAAGGTTCATACAATGTTTTAAAGAAATACTTAAAACAATCAATAAC
>JAXJTR010000181.1:0-4356 GCA_036309465.1 Acutalibacteraceae bacterium | reverse complement strand
GCTAGATTGCCCTGTTTGGTTAAATTGTTGATTGCTACCCTTCTGACTATATCCCTGTTGGTAACCCTGTGTATATTGATTATTACCCTGCTGACTATAGCCCTGTTGGTAACCCTGTGTATATTGATTATTACCCTGCTGACTATATCCCTGTTGGTAACCCTGTGTATATTGGTTATTACCTTGCTGACTATAGCGTTGTTGGCTATGTGGCTGTTGGTAATTGTTTTGGGTATATTGTTGGTTGCTATAATCGTTAAGGTCAATATTTCGTTGTTGCCCTTGCTGATAATTTCCTATTTCCCTTTCAGTATCAGGAACCTCATCATTATTAAAAAATCTCATAAGTACACCTCTAAATAAAATTAAAAAATTAATTATAATGGTATCATTAAACATTTTAACTGTCAATAATTGTATCTTATAAGTAAGGGTTTTAAGTGAATTTTTGTATAGTTGGTGAGATATTTTTGTTTTATTGGTATTTTGCTTGACAGTATAGGCTATTAATTTTATAATATTTGTAGTATTGATGCTGTATTTATTGATATATTTTATGGTATAACATTGATATATTTTTTATATTGGAATTTGTCAGAAAGGATTGATAAAAATGAAAAGTGATGCAATTATAAATGGTGTACAAAACGCACCACACAGAGCTTTATTTAATGCTCTTGGTTTTACTGCAGAGGAGCAAAGAAGACCTTTAATTGGTATTGTAAGCTCATATAACGAGATTGTACCTGGTCATATGAATATTGATAAAATTACAGAGGCTGTAAGAATGGGTATTGCTATGGCTGGCGGTACACCTGCTGTTTTCCCTGCTATTGCTGTTTGTGACGGTATAGCTATGGGTCATCAGGGTATGAAATATTCTTTGGTTACTCGTGACCTTATTGCAGATTCAACAGAGTGTATGGCTATGGCTCATGGCTTTGACGCTTTAGTTATGGTGCCAAACTGCGATAAGAATGTACCAGGTTTGTTAATGGCAGCTGCAAGACTAAATATTCCTACTATTTTTGTAAGTGGTGGCCCTATGCTTGCAGGTACTGTAAATGGCTGTAAGGTTAGCTTTTCTGCTGCTTCTGAGGCTGTTGGTGCTTTTGCCGCTGGTAAAATTACAGAGGACGAGCTAACAGAGTACGAGGAGAAAACTTGCCCAACTTGTGGTTCTTGCTCAGGTATGTACACAGCAAACTCTATGAACTGCTTAACAGAGGTTCTTGGTATGGGCTTGCGTGGTAATGGTACTATTCCTGCTGTATATTCTGAAAGAATCAGACTTGCTAAGCAGGCTGGTATGCAGATTATGGAGCTACTAAAGAATAATATTCGTCCTCGTGACATTATGACAAAGGAAGCATTTGAAAATGCTTTAACAATAGATATGGCTTTAGGCTGTAGTACAAATAGTATGCTACATCTACCAGCTATTGCACACGAGTGTGGAATAGAGATAGATTTGGATATTGCCAATAAAATTAGTGACAGAGTACCTAACCTATGTCATCTTGCTCCAGCAGGTCATCACCATATGGAAGACCTACACGAGGCTGGTGGTGTTTACGCTGTTATGAACGAGGTAAACAAGCTAGGTATTCTACATACAGATTGCATTACCGTTACAGGCAAAACTATGGGCGAAAACATAGCTCTTGCTAAAAACAAGAATACAGATGTTATCCGCACAGTTGAAAATCCATACAGCAAAACAGGCGGTATTGCTGTATTACGTGGTAACCTTGCACCAGATACTTGCGTAGTTAAAAGAAGTGCTGTTGCTCCGGAAATGCTTGTTCACGAAGGCCCAGCAAGAGTATTTGATTGCGAAGAAGATGCAATGAAAGCTATTATGGGTGACCAAATTAAAGACGGTGATGTTGTTGTTATCCGTTATGAAGGTCCTAAGGGTGGCCCAGGTATGAGAGAAATGCTTAACCCAACATCTGCTATTATGGGTAGAGGCTTAGGTAGCACAGTTGCTCTTATTACAGATGGTCGTTTCTCAGGTGCTACAAGAGGTGCAGCAATTGGTCACGTTTCTCCTGAGGCAGCTGTTGGTGGTCCTATTGCTCTTGTTAAAGAGGGCGATATTATTGCTATTGACATTATGGCTAACAAGATTAATGTTAAGATTTCTGACGAAGAAATGGAAGCAAGAAGAAAAGAATGGACACCAAAAGAACCAAGAATTAAAACAGGTTATTTGGCTAGATACGCTTCTTTAGTAACATCAGGTAACAAGGGTGCTATTTTAGAGGTTAAATAATAAACAAAGTAAAAGCTCTCCTACAGCTGTTTAGTTGCAGGAGAGTTTAGTATTGAATAAATAACTAAAATTTGTTTTAAGCCTTTTAAAGACTTGCGGTTAGAAATTATTATAATATTCCCAAAGTCTTTGGTGGGCTTTTAAGAGATAAACTCTTAAACGGAACAGCAATAAATATATTTGATAGGAGATTATTATGGCTGTTATATTTGATGCACATGCACATTATGATGACGATAAATTTAACCAAGACAGAGAACAGGTGCTGTCATCTTTGCCAGAAAAGGGCGTTGGCTGTGTTGTAAATGCGGGTGTAGACCTTAAAACCTCACAATGGGCATTGGATTATGCTGATAAATATAAATTTATTTATGGTGCAGTGGGTATACATCCTGAAAGTGCAAATGATGTGCCTGCTGATTATCTTGCACAGTTGGAAGAACTGGCTAAGCACCCAAAGGCTGTGGCCATTGGAGAAATTGGTCTTGACTATTATTGGGACGATGTTCCAAGAGATATTCAAAAAAAGATATTTATAGAACAAATTATCCTTGCAGAAAAGCTGAATATGCCTGTGGTGGTGCACGACAGAGATGCCCACGGTGATACAATGGATATTTTGCGTAAATATAAACCAAAAGGTTTAGTGCATTGCTATTCAGGTAGTGTTGAAATGTGCAAAGAAATAGTAAAGCTAGGAATGTCAATAAGTCTTGGTGGTGTGGTTACCTTTAAAAATGCTCGCCAAAGTGTAGAGGTAGCAGAGTATATCCCAATGGATAGACTGCTTTTAGAAACAGATGCACCTTATCTTGCTCCTGTTCCTTTTAGAGGAAAAAGGAACGATTCTTCATATATAAGCTTTGTTGCTATGAAGATAGCCGAGATAAAAGGTATCTCTCAAGAAGAAGTATTAAGAATAACAACAGAAAACGCTTGCCGATTATATAATATAAAGCTATGAAGAAAATATGTTTAATTAATAAAATATTGCTAAAATCTTTTGTGGTAGCATTAGTTTGTTCTATGCTATGCTGTGGTATTACCTGTAGTGCAACAGATGTTTTGCAGGGCTCTCTTGAGATGCCCTCTCAGGTTGAAAAAGAACGACTTTTTACTGTAAATTTAAAAGCACAGTGCAGTAGTAAGTTGAGTATTGTTATGTTTGAAATTGAGTATAGTGATAATGTTGAATACAAAGATGCAGTTAGCAGTAGTGATGATGGTACTGTTCTATGTAGTGGTGAAAATAACACTATAAACATTATGTATATTAACGCTCTTGGAGTAGATGTTAGCAAACCAACAACCATTGCACAGGCTACTTTTAAGGCTGGTGATACTCCGTCTGATGTAAAATTTAAGGTTTATACAGAGTATTCAACCTCTTATGATGAGCAGGAATTAGACGAAGGCAACACTATGGAATATACAGTTGAAATAGTAGAAAAGATAACTGATAATTCAAACCCTACAGACAACAAAGCGGAAGATTCCACTAAAAAAACTGACGAAAAACCAACCCACAACAATACAAGTGATAATTCTGTAGATGATGAAAATTTAATTGCAACCCCAACAGAGGGTGAAAGTTTGCAAGAGGGTTCAGAGAACACTCCTACAGAAAAAACAAGTACAGAATTAGCATCGGTAAATAATAACAATAACAATACAATAATTTTTATAGCAGGTGGTTTATTTGCTTTAACTGTTGTGGTGGTGGTATTTATAAGCTATAAGCTTGGAAAAAAACAGAAGTAAAGCTAACAGTAAAGATTACAGCAAAGATTACAATAAATGATATAATAATTTAATAATGAAATAACGCTACAGTGCTAGCGAACAATTAACAAACATAATACAACAAAAACAAACTCCCTAACAGTATGTTGATAATTAGTCTATACTGTTAGGGAGTTAATCGTATTTATTTGGGGTTTGTTATGTTGATTTATTATTTATTAAAGCTTGGTGCTGTTTTTATAATAAGCTTACCACTAAAGCACCAGTTACCTTGTTAAATGTAAACTTATAAGTGCCACCTGTTGCGTTTAGTGTTACAGGGGTTGTGTATTTGT
>JAXJTR010000180.1:0-5827 GCA_036309465.1 Acutalibacteraceae bacterium | reverse complement strand
GTAATATAGAAACAACTACTATGATAACCTTTGAAGAGGCTGCAAAGGGCTGTAAAAAGACTATTACATATACTAACGAAAGTGTATGTAACGATTGTAATGGCTCAGGTGCCGCAAAAGGTACTTCTCCAAAGGTTTGTCCGGCTTGTAGCGGTACAGGACAGGTACAGGTTAACCAACGAACACCTTTTGGTGTGGTAAGAACATCAAAAGCCTGTGATGCTTGTGGCGGTAAGGGTAAGAAGATAGATTCTCCTTGTACAGCTTGCCACGGTTCTGGTAAAGTGCGTAAAAAGCGTACTGTTGATGTTGATGTACCAGCCGGTATTAATGGCGAGATATTACAGGTTTCTGGCCACGGTAATGCAGGCATAAATAATGGCCCATACGGTGACCTTCACGTAAAAGTAGTTGTAAAGCCACACGAAATTTTCGAAAGACGTGGCGACGATGTATGGTGCGAGGTTCCTATAACCTTTACACAGGCGGCATTAGGTGGCGAAATTATTGTTCCTACTATAGATGGTAAGGTTAGCTATAGTATTCGTGAGGGTACACAGCCAAATGATATTTACAAGCTAAAGGGCAGAGGTGTAACTCATTTAGGTGGAAAAACTCGTGGTAATCAATATGTAAGAGTTGTTATAGAGGTTCCTAAGCATCTAAGTGCAAGACAAAGAGAGCTACTAAAAGAGTTTGACGGAACAGCTACAGATAAAAACTATGGCAAACGAAATGGATTTTTCGATAAGCTAAAGAAGGTATTCGGCGACGATAAATAATAGATAATAAAGGCTAAGGGTGTGTTAAAGTGGAGTGGACAGAAGTTAGCATTACAGTACCAATAGAAAAGGTGGATGTTGCGGGAGATATAGCACAAATGGTAGTTCCTTACGGTATTTATATTGAGGACTACTCTATGCTTGAAGATGAGGTAGAGGAGATTGCTCACATTGACCTTATTGACGAGGATTTGCTAAAAAAAGACAGAACAAAGGGCATTGTGCATATTTATATCAGTCCTGAAGATAATCCTTTAGAAGCAGTGGCTTTTTTAACAGAGCGATATAATTCTGCTGAAATACCTTTTGAGATAAATACAAACGGTTGCGAGGAACAAGACTGGCTTAACAACTGGAAGCAATACTTTAACCCTATTGAGGTAGGAGAAAAAATACTTATTCGTCCTACTTGGAGAGATAAGTACCAGCCTAATGGCAGAGTAGTGCTAAACCTTGACCCAGGCTTGGCTTTTGGTACAGGCACACACGAAACAACACGCCTATGCTTACAGGCTGTTGAAAAATATACAAATTCAGATACAACTATTCTTGATGTTGGCTGTGGTAGCGGTATTTTGGCTGTGGCATCACTTTTACTGGGTGCAAAAAGTGCAGTGGGTGTAGATATTGACGAAACAGCTGTAAAAACAGCCAAAGAGAATGCACAGCTTAATGGTGTGCAGGGTAAATTTACAGTTCTTGCAGGAAATCTTACAGACAAAGTGCAGGGTAAATTTAGTTTGGTTGCTGCTAACATAGTTGCAGATGCGATTATTATGCTATCTAAAGACATTAAGAATTTTATGTATGATGATTCTGTATATATTATGAGTGGTATAATAGATACTAGAGTAGACGATGTACTAAACGCAATAGAAGATACCTTTGAGGTAACCGAAAAGCTATTAGAAAACGGTTGGTGCTGTTTAGTTGCAAAGCTAAAGAAATAATATAATTAAAAGGTTAAAAGCTATGATAAATTAGCTTTTACTTAAAGAAAAAGAGGTAATAACAAATGGGTGAATGTTCACATAACTGTGGTAGCTGTAGCGAAAATTGCAGTTCAAGACAAGAACCACAGGAAAGATACGATAAGCTAAATGAATATAGTAGTGTTAAAAAGGTTATCGGTGTTATAAGCGGTAAGGGCGGAGTAGGTAAAAGTATGGTTACATCTATGCTTGCTGTACTGTTTAACCGCAAAGGCTATAAGGTTGCAGTGCTAGATGCCGATATTACAGGTCCATCAATACCAAAGGGCTTTGGCATTAACCAGCGTGCAACAGGCTGTGACAAGGGTATTATACCTGCTGTAACTTCAACAGGTATAGATGTAGTATCTACAAATATGTTCCTACCTAACGAAACCGACCCAACTGTATGGCGAGGCCCTGTTATTTCAGGCACTGTAAAGCAGTTTTGGTCAGAGGTTATTTGGGAAAACGAGGACTATATGTTTGTAGATATGCCACCAGGAACAGGTGATGTTGCCTTAACAGTATTCCAAAGCATACCTTTAAGTGGCATTGTAATAGTAACATCTCCACAGGATTTAGTTGCTATGATAGTTGAAAAAGCTGTTAAAATGGCAAATATGATGGATATTCCTATACTTGGTATAGTAGAAAACAACAGCTATTTCCTTTGCGACCAGTGCGACAAAAAGCACTATATCTATGGCGAAAGCAAAATAGACGAAATAGCAAAGGGCTACGATATACCTGTACTAGGCAAGCTACCAATAGAGCCAAAGCTTGCAAACCTTGTAGACAATGGATTAATAGAAATGTTTACAGGCGACTGGCTAGATAACGGTGTAGAGCAAATTATTAAAGCTACAGAAAATTAATATTACACCAATCTTCTGAAATTTATTGGTTAGTTTAATTATAAAATTGCATTAGAAATAAAAAATGGGGCAAGCTTTAGCATTGCTCCCATTTTTATTATACAAATAATTTTAATCGTTATAATGACCTTTACATTGTAAAATTTCTATAAAGTCATCGTGAAGTCTATAAACCAATCTGTTAGTGTCATCTATTCGTCTGCTCCAAAAGCTAGACAAATCACCTTTTAATGGCTCTGGTTTACCAATACCACTATAACCGTTTCTGTCAATATCTTGTAATAGTTGATTTATACGCTTTAATGTCTTTTTGTCTTGTGTTTGCCAATATAAATATTCTTGCCAAGCCTTTTCTGAAAAAGATAACTTACTCATCCGCCATAGCCTCTAATTCGTCAAATGTTTTCATAACAACTTGACCGTTATTCAGTTGCTTATAGCTCTCATTAAGTGCATTAATATTACTTTCGCTATAAAATGGGTCATAGGATACATCAAATGGAATTCTATGCTCACGACACATTTTCTTGGCAAATATAGTTATGGCAGTAGTCATATTCATTCCTAATTCGTTACATACATAATCAAATTTCTTTTTTAATTCTTCATCCATACGAATACTAACTAATGTTTGAGACATATATTTCACCTCTCTTTGTTATTCAAATTATAACACGATGTAAATACAGTGTCAATACAATGTATTTACCTTATTATATGTAATTTTAACATACAAGATGATTTTTTACTTACCAAATTATTAAAAAATAAAAGCATAGGGGGACAAAATTATGAATTGGATAATGCCAGCAAATCCTAATAGCCTTGACCATGCAGGTGCATTTAAAGAGTGGGGCTTCATAGATTGGAAAAAGAGTGCAGAATTTGATATAGGTGATATTGTATATCTTTATTGTTCAAGCCCACAACGAAAAATACGATATAAAACTAGGGTTGAAAAAATTAATATGCCATCTTCTAAATGTCAAGATATTAGAAAATATTGGCGTAAAAAAGAACAATATGATGAAGATATGAAGAAAGCAAAATGTTTTGTGCGTATTGTATTACTGGAAGAAATAGATAGCGATGAATTATCTTTAGAACATCTACGAGAATGGGGAATAAAGAGCAATATACAGACAGCGGAGCATCTTTCAGATAAATTAGTAGAAAATATTGAAAAATGTTTTAATAAACATAATGCTAAAGGGTATTTTGAAGATTTATCATCAGAAGAAAAGGTCATTGAAGGTCATAAGTTAACTGTTCAAGTAAATAAATATGAGCGAAGTTCAGTCGCAAGAAAAAATGCTATTCGATATCATGGTTGCAAATGCTCTGTTTGTGGTATTGATTTTGAAGATGTTTATGGCGAAGTAGGTAAGGGCTTTATTCATATTCATCATAAAATCCCATTGCATACTATCGGTTCTGATTATTGTGTAGACTATAAAGAAGATTTAATTCCTGTTTGCCCCAATTGCCACGCAATGTTACATAGAGAAGAAAATGGTAAATATTTAACTGTTGAAGAATTGAAGAAAAGAATTAACAAAAAGTAATATTTTGTAGCTATTAATTCTAACAATAAAAAAACCGCATATACTTTCATAAAGGGGTGTATGCGATGAATAAAAAATTTAATGTAACAGGATTGTTAATCAGCATAGCCGTTAGCTTAGGTGTGGGGGTGTTGTCAGGGTTAATTACATTAGGTAGTTTCAACACTTATTCTAATCTGCAACAACCTGCTTTAGCACCACCTGGTTGGCTATTTCCTGTGGTTTGGACAGTGCTGTATATATTAATGGGTATGTCTGCTTATTTGGTATACATAAGTGATAACGAACAAAAATACATCGGCTTAGCTGTGTATGGTTTGCAGTTGATTTTTAACTTTTTATGGTCTATTATATTTTTTAATCTTGGTCACCCATTATTTGCTTTTGTGTGGCTGGTTATATTATGGATATTAATAGTTGCAATGATAATCAGTTTTTACAAAGTAAACCCAACAGCAGGCTTGTTACAAATTCCATATTTGCTATGGGTAACATTTGCAGGCTATCTAAACTTATCAATTTATCTATTAAATAAGTGATACGCCTTAAACTATAATTAAAAATCAAGTTCGTTATAAGGTTGAAATTTGTACACATCATCAATGTTGAATATTAAACTAAAACACCCCTCTGCTAACCATGTGGTGAGCAGAGGGGTGCTATGCTAAATATTATTTAGATTGGTGAGTTTTGAAGAAATTTGATTCTAAAATATAAGCTAACAACAATTATTTTGCACCTTTTTTTCCGTTACATTTGCTACAAAGAACACGTAAATTAGAAGGAACACTTTTTCCGCCTTTTGCAATCGGAATAATGTGATCAATATGCAAACCTACTTCATCTGGCATGTATTTTCCGCAATTTTGGCAAGTATAATTATCTCGCTGTTTAATTTGCATTTTTAATTGATGGGTCATTAGTTTACGTTGGGTTTTACTGTTGTATTCATTTAATGTTGCTTCAAAGCCAATTGATTTTAATTTATTATATCTTTCTTCAAGCCAATTCCAACTAACACGATTTATGGTGTCTGTGACACTTACTTTATATGGAGTTTTTACATAATTTACTTGTTTATAACGAGTTTGAAAGCGAACAAATTTAAAGCAATATGTATAATTTTCATCTAATATTTTTTTATATTGTTTAGCACGATATTTTTTTAGTACACAAGATTGTATAAATTTCTCGTTTTCATTTTTCCATTGTAAAACTCGTAATTGGTGTTGTTGTAAAATGTTCCAATTGTTTTTATTTAAAAGAAAATTGTCAATATAATCATCAGGTTTTACATTGCGTTTAGAGGTTATATCAAAAGTATGTATAAAATAGGGGTATTTAAATGGATTTTTGAATATGCGATATAATATATATACTATCAAAAAAATTAACAATACAGGTATAAGTGGAAAATATATATTCGTAGCATAACTTTCTATATAATAAGTTAAAATATTGTTTTTTATCATGTTATTAACTCCCAAATTATATTATAATATATTAATCTTCTCCCCTCACCATCGCACACACGCACTCTACATGGCTTGTCCCTGGGAACATATCTACAGGGGTTACTTGCTGTGGGGTGTAACCATATTGGTCAAATATTTTTATATCCCTTGCCATTG
>JAXJTR010000179.1:0-2825 GCA_036309465.1 Acutalibacteraceae bacterium | reverse complement strand
GATAAATTTCAACCTCTGTTTCAAATCCATTTGATAAGCCTTCAACTCTGAATATAAATGGTTCTGTATCATTCTTAACATAACCATTAAAGTCAGTAGTTTTCTTGATTGTTAAATCACCACCGGATATAACATTGTGGTATTTAACTGTTGTTGTTTGATTTGGCTTTATTTCAATAGTTCTGTCAGATGGCTGTCTGTATCCCTCCGGAGCGTTTTCGTGTATCTTATATGTTCCTGGTTCAATTCCATCTTTTGCAATTAAACCCTCTGCGTCTGTTGTATATGTACCCACAAGAACATTGTCGCTATTGTACAACTCAAACTCTATACCCTCAACAATACCTGGTTTTGTTGTTCCGTCAGGATTTTTAACAGGCTCGGCTGTTTTTATAATCTTCAACTCACCGTCCTCTGATATGTTGTTAAAGGATACAGTTGCAGTTTCGTCCTTTCGTACAGTTACGGTTTTAATAGGTTGTGGCTTATAATTTTCAGGAACAATTTCTTCAATCTTATATGTACCTATGGCAATATCCTTTGTTATAAGACCCTCTGAGTTTGTTGTATATGTACCTACAAGTACATTTTCAGTTGTGTAAACATTAAACTTAATATTAGCAACTACACCATCATCAGATGTTTTTACAATCTTTAGTTTGCCTTTTTCGGGTTCATTAGGGATAGTTGGTGGGTTAAATGTAAACACACTCTCTGAGTTACCAGTAGATGTAATCTGTCTTACATATAATGTATTGTCCTTGATATAACCATTTGGTGCTTTGGTTTCTTGAATTGTTATAGTACCGAGAGGTAGGCAAGGATTTCCACTATCAGTTGCATAATAAAAATCATTATTGCTGTCAACTAGATAATCTGAATGTAAATCAGCGTAACCATCAGTATCTGTTTTTAATGTCCAATATCTTTTAAAAGCACTATCAGCTTTGCCTGATTTTATTTCTTCTTCTGTAAAATAACCCTTATAAAACTTAATTTTAAATTCTGCTCCAGCAAGAGGTTCTCCGTTTTCATCAGTTTTATTAACTACAATATAGGTTGGGTCATTTTGTGGTTTATTTTTTATTGTAACTTTACTTGTCTTATTACCGACAATAGTTACATTTGTTGTTTTGGTAGATAAAGCATAGCCTTTACCAGCTTGTGTTTCTTTGATTGTGTATTCACCTATTGGAAGATTATTAAGTACACCTTTGTATTTAACAGTTGCAGAACCGTCATTAACCTTAGTGTTAGTTGTCAATGCGTACTTCTTATTTGTGGCTGTATTAGTAACTGTAAATACTGTTCCTTTTAAGCTATAACAATCTGTGTTGTTATCTGTTAGACTGTGATTACTTGAGTCCTTAGTGATTTCTAAAGAGCCAAGTTGTGGAACTTCTTTAAATACGATTACCTTTTGTGTTCCGTCCTTAGCGTCTAAAATGTACATTTTGTCAGTAGTTGATACATCCGGAGCATCTTCTAGAACACTTATGATTT
The DNA here is from genome assembly GCA_036309465.1 of Acutalibacteraceae bacterium. Lineage (GTDB taxonomy): Bacteria > Bacillota > Clostridia > Oscillospirales > Acutalibacteraceae > CAG-964. Next base: position 1,322 of record JAXJTR010000179.1, on the reverse strand, counting down.
CATCTACTGATTTTATCCAATCAATAGTAAGTGCATAATCCCAATCGCTATTACCATAAATACTTGCTAATACTCGGTGTGTTAGTAAATAGTATAGCTCTGTACCACTTGCACCCAACCAATGCTCGGTCTTTTTGGCTTGCATATAGCTTTTCATTGATTTGTTGCCAAATTTCGCAACAGGCTTTTCAAATCCGTCACCACCATAGCCATAATATAAAGCCTTTAGCAACAACTGATACTTGCTATTAGATGATGTAATCTCTGTAAGATTAGCACTACCAAATGTACCTGATGGTGCTGGCAAGTTTGGATTAACACAGTATGCCATCTTTCCGTCTGCGTACATTATGTGAGTAAACCAGTTAATCTCATCTCCATACTTTAGAAGATTGCCAAGACTAACCTTTACTGTTGTGCCATCACTTGCTTGTACCAATCCTTTGTCTGTTTCTGCTGCCATTGCTGTTGGTAATGACATAATTATCATCAGTACCGACAGCATAACAGCTACAATACTTTTTGCTAGTTTCTTTTCGTGCATTTTATGCACTCCCTTCTAAAAATAATATCTATATAAAAAGAGCAATCCTTTTGGATTGCTCTTGAATAGGATATATATTGACTTGCGTTTTATCTATCAGTAATAGTCTGTATAGGCTGTTCTTATATGCTTGCATATTTTGAATGTCATATTGTTGCAGTTCCTTTCAAAAAATAAAGTTTTGGGTATATATCCCACAGAAAATAAATAATATTTATACAAATAGTGACAGGTAAGGAGGTCAACGAGTGATTGAGGTGATTGTGGTTACTTACCTGTCACTGGAGGTGTTGGCAAAAAATAAAGCAGAGCTTTTGCTCTGCTTAAAATAGGGGAGTGGTTACTAATTATATATCAATAGTACCCAGCTTCTTTTATTAGCACCTGTTCGTCCCAAGCTTCTTTTACTACCTGAGTTTCCCAGTGTCCTTTTTCTTCTACGGTTATTGTTTTTGTGCCGACTTGAACTTCTCGCCATTCATCACGATAACTAGCTGACTCACGGTTAAGAGCGTGCTGCTTCATATGGGCAGTACAGTTGTTTGTAATGTCGATTTCACAATTGTTACATATTGTAACTCCGTGTTCTTCGTAAACAGGTTCTTCATAGGTGTAACCCTCTTGGTCTACTACCCAAACCTTTTTAGTTTCGGCTGGATGGTGTACTGTTTTGTACTCAGCTTCGTGCCATACCTTTGATGGAGTAGTTGTTGTATTGTTAGGCTTGTTATTGTTCACAGGCTTGCTCTGAGTGGCTGTACCTGTGTTGGTGTTACTG
>JAXJTR010000178.1:0-20186 GCA_036309465.1 Acutalibacteraceae bacterium | reverse complement strand
GCACAGCACGTTTCATACAATCTTTAACGCTATTTATGCAGTTATTAAAGATTAATATAATATACAAATTTGAAAATAACAGGGCACTGCTTTATACGCAATGCCATGTTTGTGATTAGTTAAAACTTAGTTAAAAATCATCGTCATAATCAGCGTTGGTAGAAGAATAATTGTTGATATAGTTATTAATATCATAAGTATCTTCTTCTGAATCATTTACGGTACTGTGATGTACCCTTGCTGTAGAATTAGATGTTGCTGAAAGCTTTTTATATTTTTTACTTGATATAAAAAGATATACCAGCATTGCAACAGAGGAAACTACAAACACTATACCAAAGATTAATAAAAGAACAGATAAATTACTATCTTGTTCTGATTTATTATCCTTGATAAAGCTAAAATCGCCTGTACCTTTGGCAGAATTAGTGCCTAAATTAAGCTTAATCTCTGCCCAATCGTCTGAAGTTAAAGTGTTATCATCACTACCATTACTGTTATACATATCTACTACATTATCTGTGTCTACAGACGCAGAATTATAATCAGTAGCACGCTCAAAATCGTTATATGAATTACCATTCTCGTCGTAAATTTCCTGTGACTGGAAGCTATTATCATAACCTTGGTCATAGTAATTATGGTAATAATCAGCATCATAATTTATCTGATTATCGCTATCATCAGAGTAGTAATCATCTGTTGTATCGTCTGAATAATCATCTGAATAATCGCCCGTATTATTGTTTGGGTCATCATAGCTAGGGTCACTATAGTCAGGCTCATCTACCACAGGAGTATCTACAACTGGAGTGTCTACCACAGGGGTATCTACAACCGGTTCGTCATAGCTTGGCTCGCTATAGCCAGGGTCTACATAATCTGGTTCATCTACCACAGGAGTATCTACAACAGGCTGGTCTGTAACAATATTATTATCACCTGTTAATTCATCTTCTCCAACAGCAACAGCCGATACCATACTTAGCGAACCTGCTATAGCAAGAGTAAGAACTACTGATAATATTTTTGCTTTTATATTTTTCATATTAATTACCCCCAACTGCTATGGAAAGCTTTCTTTACTTCCTATGATGATAACACATTATTTTGTTAATTTCAACAAAATACAGATAAATTTACAGCGTGGTAAATTTTTCAATAATTTTGCTAAGACTTCAACAAAACATCAACAATATTTTGTGGTGTTGATACCAAATATGTTGCACCGGCAGTGGTTAACTCTTCTTTGCTACCGTAACCATATAGCACACCCAAACTATCTATACCTATAGTTTTTGCACCTATTATGTCGTGCTTTCGGTCACCAACAATAATTACTTGTGACAAATCAAAGGTAATATTTTTAAGCTCGTTACACTGATTAATGGCATATTCTATAATTTGTGCTTTGTCGCTACGAGTACCGTCTAGATTTGCTCCTGCTATTACATCAAAGCAATCAATTATATTTAAAAACTTTAGAATTTTTTCAGTAAAAACCTGTGGCTTTGAAGTTGAAATAGCTAATATTTTATTATTGTCTTTTAGCTGTCGCAGTGTTTTTTCAATACCAGCATATATTTCAGTTTGATAAATTCCTTTATCTCTGTAATACTCTCGGTAATAATCAACTGCTTTCATAGCCTGTTCTTCTGAAAAACCATAAAATTCTTCAAAGGATTTATGCAGAGGCGGACCAATAAACTTGTATAGCTCTTCTTTATTCTCAACCTTGATATTAAACTTTTCAAGTGCATATAAAACTGAATTAACTATGCCTACGCCTTGGTCAATTATTGTACCATCAAGGTCGAAAAGAATTATTTTATAATCTTTCATTTAGTGTCCTCGTTTCTTTGCAGTAATAAGTATATGATTATACAATCATTTCTTCCATTAAGGATACTGTTCTTTTGCTTACATATACAACTGTAACTACAGTTACTACAAGCATTAATACAAGTACAACAGGAATTATAATATATTGACCTAAGAAGAAGTAAAGCAAACCTAAGAATACGCCTACACCAATAGCAACAGCCATGTGTAAAAATGTGCTCATATTGCCACGCAAAGCTGAAAGTTCGTCCTCCCACACAAGCTTTGGGTGCATTACATCAAACAGCAAGCCTGTATAGTTTGTTACAAAAACAGCCAACACTCCTGCAATTATACAGTAAACTGTAAGCAATGCACTACATTCAACAGCTATACAAAATAGTATTATTCCCAATAAAGCTGTTGGCAGTGTAAATACAAATGCTATAACAGCCTTTACATTAACCTGTATTTTATAAGGCACAGGGATATATTTTAATAAATCTGCGTGGTTGCCCTCTCGTGTAAATGCAGAGGTTGCCAAACCGCTCATAGCAGTTACAATACAGCAAAGTGCAGTTACTGCAAATACTATTAGAACATCTGGAGAATTTAATGAGTAAATGCTCTCTTTTAAGCCAGATGCTGAACCTGTAGTTAATAGAATTGCACCAATTATAGGTAATAGTGCATTTGGAGCAATACAGTTAATTATGTAGGTTGGTGTACGCAATAGAGTTTTTATTTCTCGATAGAAACAAGCTGTAAACATACTGTGACTTTTTTTACTAATACGCTGTGTATTTGAATGTTTCTTGCCGGCAGACATTACAGCTGTAACACCAAGCATATATAATTTTGATGATAGTGCATACAAAACTACAATCATTACAATATGTGCCAACACAAATAATATAAACAATAATATATTTTGCTGACTTATAGAAAATGCAAGCAATGGTACTGTGAAAAATACATATTGCATTATATTCATAAACATATTGCTACCGTCTACAATGCTAAAGATAAACTCTTCTGCTGTAATATCCTCCAATTGAAATAAAGAAACTAAAAAGATTAGCATAAACACTATACCGCATAAAGCAGAAATTAAATTTACATTTTTTATCGAATGAGTTTTTTTAGCAAGGCTCATAAACATCATTGCAAATAAAGCACAATAAAACAAAGGTAATATTGGCAATAAAACAATACCAACAGCAGAAAAGATTATTCCAAGAATTGATACTCCGTTAGCTAACATAAAGCCAACTAAAATACCTATAAGCACCAAAAATTCCATTATACTTTCTTGTAAATAACCTACAATAAATTTTGACATACAAATTTCCTGCGGTTTAAACGGGTATGGTAATATTCGTGATAAATCTACTGAAAAATACAATAGTCCGCATACTACATTTATTCCAAAAACACCGCCAAATATACTAATAAAGAACATTATAAGCTGGCAGGCTTCTGTACCGTTACCGCCAAGTAAATTTACTGCTTCTGTAAGCAGATGAGTGAAAAATCCTACTAGTATGGCACAGCCAAACATTATTGCTGAGCCAAATATACCTATTGCTATTTTTAATCCTTTAAATTTAAAAGGGTCACTGTCGGCTGTTGAGTTTTTAAGCAGTGCTCCTGTAAGCAGGTTAATTTTTTTAATGCTGTTATTCATCTATATCACCTACTATATTTAGATAGCTGTCTTCAAGTGAAGCTCCACCATATTTCTTTTTAAGATTTTCAACAGTATCAAAGCAAACAACTCTACCCTTGCGAATTATAATAACCTTGTCACAAAGCTCTTCTGCTGTATCAAGAACGTGAGTAGAAAATAATACGCAATTACCTTTTTGTGCGTGTTCTCGTATCATCTTTTTAAGGCGATATGCAGATTGTGGGTCAAGACCTGTCATAGGCTCGTCCAGTATCCATACTGGTGGATTATGTACTAAGGCACCTGTTACCATAATTTTTTGGCGAGTACCGTGTGAGCAAGAGTCAAGACGAGCTGGCAATACCTCTTCTATCTCAAATCTTTTTGTAAGCTTTTCGATATTTTCGTCACGAGTTTTCTTATCAATCTCGTACACATCTGCAAGAAACTCCAAATACTCTCTACAGGTTAAACGCAACATAAAGTCGGGATTATCTGCTGTGTAGCCTATACATTTTTTTGAATCTGTGCCCTTACCTACTGTTTTACCGCAAACAGAAACACTTCCTCCGTCTGATTGTAAAATTCCTGTAATACATTTTATAACAGTAGTTTTACCTGCTCCGTTATCACCAACAAAGCCTATAACCTCACCTTTGTTAGCAAAAAAGCTAACATTGTCAACTGCTTTGAAATCCTTACCATATATTTTTGTAAGGTTTTCAACCTTAATTAATTGTTCTGACATTTAGACAATACCTCCCTGCAATATAACTAATTATATTTATGGTTATCCTATTATTTACGCAAAGGATTTACCATTTTCATCGTATACATCAAGTCTTGTTATATCACTGTAAACACTAATGTTATTAATATTTTCAAGTGCTGTAATTAATAAAGACGGATTAACATTGTTTACACTTCCTGCTGGTAATGTAATAACAAGCTGTACAAAATCCTCAAGCTTTTCAAGGGTGTAGGCACCAATTTCAGGCTTTAGGTCTATCATTTTGCTACCTTTTTTGGTGCGTTTTTCTATCTCTATTTTATCAAGATTAAATAAATCTCTAAACATTTGGAACAGATTTTCTAATGGTACATCGTCACTTGTTAGCTTCATATCAAATTTAGCAAGAGCTATTTTACCTGATTTCATAACAGGCTCTGTTACCTTATAGATTTCAATGCCATTAGGCAAGCAATTATTAAGCTTGCTTACTACCTCGTTAAATGGAATATCCTCCAATAGGCGAACATCCATAGCTTCTTTTACACCTCTAAAACCAAGTGATAGAGGTAATGCAAAGGTGATAAATGGGTGGGGGTTAAATCCCTCGGTATGCCATATTGGTAAACGACTATGTTGTAAAGCTCGTGTCATAACTCTGTTAAGGTCCAAATGGGATATATAACGAGTTGCACCGTCCTTTTTAAACCATATTCTCACGTTTTTCAACACAAACACCTACCTTCCATTTATTTACACCACAGTTGCTACACTTTTGACGACAGTTAAAGGTAGTTTCTGCATTGTACGCCTTTTTACATTCGTTTATTAAAAATTCCTTAGATACGCCATAATCAATATGATCCCAAGGTAAAACTTCTTCAAAGCTACGCTTACGATTTGCATAAAATTCTGGGTTTATTCCACATTCTTCAAAAATATCAAGCCAAGCCTGTAGATTAAAGCAATCGCTCCAACCGTCAAAGTGGAAGCCACGCTTAAAGGCAAGCTCCATAGCCTTACACAAGCGTCTGTCACCTCTGGCAAATACTGCTTCTAAATAGCTTGTGCTTGAATCGTGATAATTATATGTTATTTTCTTTGTTTTTATATTGTCTTTAACTATTTGTTGTTTAGCTTTTAAAGTGTCCTCTGTATCCTGTGGCTCCCACTGGAATGGAGTAAATGGCTTTGGTACAAAGCTTGATGTACTTAGTGTTACGCTTACACCTTTACCCTTTGGTCTGTTTTCGCAATTATAGTAAGCGTTTACTACCTTTTGTCCAAGCTCTGCAATACCTGCTACATCTTCCTCAGTTTCGGTTGGCAAGCCAATCATAAAATACAGCTTAACCTTTGTCCATCCACCGTTAAATGCCTTTGAGCAGGTTTCCATAAGCTCGTCCTCAAAAACATTTTTATTTATAACATTACGCAAACGCTGTGTGCCAGCCTCCGGTGCAAAGGTAAGACCGCTTTTTCTTACTGTTTTTATCTTAGAGATAATATCATCACTAAAACCGTCAACACGCAAAGATGGTAAAGAAATACTTACCTTTTCGTCCTTTGCCCAATCATTAAGACTGCCTAGTAGCTCTACAACCTTTGTATAATCGCTGGAGCTTAATGACGACAGAGAAACCTCGTCATAACCGGTATTGTTACATAATGTATGACATTGGCTGTTAATAACATCAAGAGATTTCTCTCTTACAGGTCTGTAAAGGAAACCTGCTTGACAAAATCTGCAACCACGAATACAGCCACGGAAAATTTCTTCCATTGCTCGGTCATGTACAATTTCTATCATTGGCACTACAAAATTGTCAGGATAATATGCTTCGTCCATATTGGCAATAAAACGCTTTTCTACCTTAGCAGGTGCATTATTAGTTGGTGTAACTGACTTTATTGTATTGTCCTCGTTATAATCAACATTATATAGCGATGGTACATAAACACCTTTTATTTGAGATGCCTTTATTAAAAACTCCTGTCTTGTTTCGTTATTAGCTTTACATTCACGATACAAGTCCATTACCTCTAAGTCTACCTCTTCTCCCTCTCCAATAAAAAACAGGTCGATAAAATCAGCAATAGGCTCTGGATTACAGGCACAAGGACCACCTGCACAAACAATATTTTTAAGACCTTTTCTGTCACTACTTTTTATAGGGATACCGCCTAAGTCTAACATATTAAGTATATTGGTAAAGCTAAGCTCGTATTGTAAGGTAAAGCCTATAAAGTCAAATTCTGTAAGAGGGTCACCGCTTTCTAAGCCATATAGAGGAATGTTATTTTTACGCATAAGCTCTTCCATATCAATCCAAGGTGCAAATACACGCTCGCACCAAATATCCTCTACACTGTTAAACTGGCTATAAAGAATTTTCATTCCCAAGTGTGACATACCTACTTCATATACATCAGGAAAACAAAATGCAAATCTTAAATTAACCTTACTTTTATCTTTAATAATACTGTTCATCTCTCCGCCAACATATCTGCCAGGCTTTTGAACTTTTAACAGTAGTTTTTCAACTTCTTTATTTATCACTGTATTTCTCCTTTAAATTTATTAGTATGTATTCATTATTCTGCTAACAATGGCACTAACAAGGTATAACGCAGAGCCTAGTATGGTAAAATTATAGGGCGACCTAAGCAACACCAAAAAACCTAAAATTCCAATTGGAATTACACAAAGCAATGAAGTAATAAGTGTGATAACATATACTGCCTTGTCTGAAAAATTCCGCTGTAAAATAAGCTGTAGAGCATTACCACCGTCTAAAGTTTCTACAGGCAATGTATTAAAAATACCAAGGGATAAATTTGCCATCGCAAAATATTTTATAATATATAAATTACTACTATTATACAACATAATTGCTAACAAAAACAAGACATAATTCACAAAAACACCGCTAAGGGTAATAATTATTTCAGCCTTAAAGGGACGTTGATATTTTTTTAAGTCTTTTATATTTATATCAAATGCAGATAGATTAATTTCTTTAATTGGTGCTTTAAAATATCCTATAGCAAGTATGTGACCAAGCTCGTGACAAAATGCAGATAAAACACAACAAAATGCCATACCTGAGTAATCTAGCACCAGAATAAGGGTAAGCCCTGCCACTAGTGGATATGACAGAGTTATTTTAGTGTTAAATAATTTAATATTCATATTAATCCTCTATACACATTATTACAAGTATCTATATCGTTAGGAGAATTTTTACTTGGTATCTTCTACTACGCTGGCTACAATAGAATTATTAAGATTTGTAAAATACCATTCTTTAGCTATTGTGTAAATGTCTCCTCCAAAGGATTTTAACAAAAAGGCTGTTGCTAATAATAATAAAGCTAAAATTATTTGTAATTTTAAAACAGGTTGGGGATTTTGGGGTTCTTTTTTCTTTTTCTCTTTTTTGATTGCTCTTTTATAAATTTCCTGTTCTAACATTTCATCATTCTGCAAATCGTCATATTCAGAATATGTGCTTACAGGTTCCGCTCGTACTACAGGAACACTCTCCCAATCGTCGCTATATTCTATGTTATCATATCTTGGGGGAGCAGTATTATTAGTAGTATTTTTTGAATTATAAATAGAATTATTTTTCTTTTTTTCCACAGTATCACTTCCCATTTTTATTAAGATAATACCAAATAACCTTTTTACTGCAAGGCATTTTTTAACCTTTGTGCGGTATTAATATTAATTATTATGACTAAACATAACTATATATAACCCTTATTGTAAACACAGTAAATTAATCTTTAATAGTAAGTATTTATGAATAAATGGTAAATAATTCTTGTTTTTCGATAATAAGTAATTGACTTTTAATATATACAGTGCTACTATAACAACAAAGGAGGTACTTAAATTAATGAAAAAAAGCAAATCAATTTTTGCATCTATGTGGGTAGTTAGAATAATAATATTGTTAATGGCTACTAGTGCCTTTTTTATGCCTACTGTTGGCAGTTATTATAATCAATTAGCTAACCATGGTGTTGATATTACTTTTCCTATAACCATTGGACTTTACATACTATTAATTCCTGCAATGGCAACTATGGTTGCATTACACTTTCTTTTAAACAATATTAAAAAGGGTAATATGTTTGATAAGCAAAATATTGCTTATCTTACGTTAATTTCTGTAGGATTATTTATTATAGGTGCTATTTGCCTTGGTATTGCGACTTTCTCGTGGGTATTCAGCTTAATATCTGCTGCATTTTTATTTGTAGCAGTTATACTATTAGTTGTAAAAAATGTGTTTAAACAAGCTGTAAACATTAAGGAAGAAAATGATTTTACCATATAACAGGAGGTTATTATCTATGGGTATTATTGTAAACCTAGATGTAATGCTTGCCAAAAGAAAAATTCCATCTGGAAAATTGGCAGAGATAGTTGGCATAACTCCTGCAAATTTATCTGTATTAAAAACAGGTAAGGCAAAGGCTGTGCGTTTTTCTACTCTGTCTAAAATTTGTAAAGCATTGCAATGTCAACCAGGAGATATATTGGAGTATGTAGACGACGGTACTGACATTGATGAAACTATATATTAATTATTGGCGGTGATAAAATGAGTGACAAAAATATTTATAATAATAACAATATAACTGATACGATTCCTGACGGAAATTATCCTACCAAAGAAACAATAAACACAAATCCTTACATTCATAATAATTATCAAGAAAATCTTCAATATCAAAACAGCAGTATTAATAACGAAGCAAATTTAGACGATAATATAAATAATTCTGTTAACAGTGAATATTTGCTTACTAAACTAATAAAGCCCAAAACAGAAAACAATACACAGGAAAAAACAAGGCAGGATTTTAGTAATAACACTAACCCTAACGGACAGCCACAAAGTGTAAACACTAATAGTGTTTACAGCAATGGCTATTACAACATCCAAGGTGTACATTACCAAAATCCTTATACTGCACCACAATCAAATGGTAGTATTCCGCAACAAAATCAAAATCAATATGCAAACGCAAATCAATATCCACACCAAAACAATGTAAATTATCCTAATCCACAGAATAACATACCAGGATATATGCCTTATATAACGCCTATAAAAAAGGTGTTCGACCGTATTGATAAAATATTTGCTTTATTAGCTATTTTATTAGGATATCTTTTTATACAGGCAACTTTCCTTTCCAGCTGGTGTTTGGGTATAGGAACATCAATAATGTTCTTAGTAGGTCATATTGCAGGCTATGTTTACATAAAAAAGAGAGGCTTTCAGCTTGATAAACACCATAAAATTATTTCAGCTGTACTGATATTTTTAAGTTTATCATTTACTGTTTACAGCAATCCTATGGCTGTAACAGCTAATTTCCTCTTTTTAATATTAGGAAATGCTTATTGGATTTATTCAGCAGGAATAGCACAAGACAATAGAAAAGGCTATGTAAGAGAAATTTGTGACAGCTTATTTGTTTCTCCTTTTAATAACTTTGGTGCAGTTTTTAGTTGCTTATTTGGCAAGAATAAAGCACAAAAATCCGGAAACGGAAAGTGGATAATACTTGGCTTATGTATAGCCATACCAATAGTAGCTATTGTTTCCAGCCTACTTATGGGCGATGAGCTTTTTAAAGCTATGTTCTCTGTAATATTTGACGAGTTTTTGGTAAAAATAGTTAATCATTTATGGTATGCTATTATCGGTTTGCCAATAGCACTTATAGTATTTAGTGTATGGTATACAAAACACTTTAATACTAATGTAAACACTAACAAAAATACTGTAGCAAATCACAAGGATTACCATATAGCACCACCAGCGTTAATGTATTCAATAGTTATACCTGTGTGTGTAGTATATTTTCTATATTTAATTTCTCAGGTTTCTTATTTTATTTCATTTATTGCCGATAATTTACTACCTGAAGGCTTTACAATAGTTGACTATGCAAGAAGCGGATTTTTTGAGCTATGTGTTGTAGCTGTTATCAACTTAATAATTATCGCCTTGTTAATTATACTTACTAAGCAAAAGCAAGGAGAAACAGAAAAAGGTGTAAAAATAATAACAATGATTATGTGTGGTTTCACAATAATTATGATTTTCACTGCACTATATAAAATGTTCACCTACATTGGTGCACACGGATACACTGCAATGAGAATTAACACCAGTGCATTTATGATATTCTTATTATTGGTATTTGCATTAATTATTGCTAAGCAGGTACACAATAAAGTTAAGCTATTCCCTGCTGTTGTTGCTTTACTAATGGTATTTATCTGTGGTTACACTCTAGCTGATACTGACAGCTTTATCGCAAGTGAAAATATAAGAAGATTTAAGCTTGGTGAAATTGACTGGATGGGTAATAGTCTTGTAAGAAGATTAGACGACTCTGCTTATAAGCATATTGTTCCATTTGCCGCTGATAAAAACAACGGTCTTTCAAAAGATGAACAGCGTGAGCTTGAAAATATTATAAACTACAGATACCTTTTCTATGAGGAATACTCAATGTCATTTAATATAAATCGTTTTGTTGTTAATAATATGATAAACGAATATGGTTTCGGCGAGAGCTACGATAGATACAGTTATTCCCATAATAAGAGTAATGACTATCACTATGAAGATAATTATAACCAGAACAATGAGTATTATTAAGTATAATGCAACTATATATTATTATCAAAACTATCCATTGAATGGGTAGTTTGCTAAAAGGCTATAGAACCATTTTACCTGCCAGCACCTAAAGGTGCTGGCTTTCTTTTTTGAGTTTAACCATAAAGAAAAACGCCCTCTTTTCAGAAGGCGTTTTTATGTTATAAATTTTCAAAATTACATTATGCTCGTTCACAAATAACTAAATAACGGTCATAGTCGTGGTTACCGTTTCTAATGCAAGTAACCATTGTAAGTAAATCACAGTCTTTTGTTATGAAAATATCCTCAGATTGCTCAGGAGTTACTATTTTAGTATCTACAACAGTATACTCTATTGTTCCCCAATAATTTGTTAGAAAAACCGCTTCACCTATGTTCAAATGACGAAGATTATCAAAAAATATTCTACCTATATATCCTGTGTGACCTGCAAGAACTGTATTGGTGTTAAGTCCGCCAATTGGTAACGAGGTATTCGTCATATGTGCGGCTCCATAGCTCATATTGGCATCATTTGCACCTAAATAAATAGGTAATTGCATACCTATAGACGGAGCTGAAACATAACCGTATATATAATTATAAGCACCATAGTCCGCAAGATTTAAACAAGGAGCTTCATAAGAGTTGTCCCCTGATAAAGTGAAATACTGATTTTTTATAAGTTCTTCGTTATACTTAATACTATCGTTACGAAGTCTTTCTATATCTACATCAAACATTACAGGAGCAGAAGAGGTACGATTGCCTTTTTCGTCAATTAAATATCCCTCTTTATCTACCTTCCCTGCCTTTAAAGCCTCGTCGTATGAGCCGGACTGTATATTTTCTATGCAATTATCAAAGGTATTAATTTCTGATTGAGCTATTTGTTTGCCTACAAAATTGGATACTATAGGAAACAAAAATAAACCTAATCCAACTATCAACAATATAACTGCAACTATTGTCACTATTTTTCTAGACATCACTGTTTCCTCCCGAATTGTTATACATTGAGGCATCTGTTATATTTTCGGTGTTTTCTTTTGATAATTGCTTTCTTTTATTCCTTTTAATAAAAGCTCTTGCTATTACTACTACAGCAACAATAAATCCTATAATAGCTGCAATCATAAACCAATATGGTACTTTGCAACCTAAAATAAACATTCCGTAGTCGCCCCAAAACACAACAGAAGTAGTAATATTTGATTCAGTAGTTACATCTTCAGGAACATATTCAACACGAACACCACGCACCAATAATCTGTGGCTATTTACACCATAAGGTGTACAGGTTAGCAATGTTACGTGGTCTTCATTAGGTACAATACGCAAATCCTCTATATTTTCAGGAATAACCACCTTTACTTGGTCAACCTGATACTTTAGAATCCTATCAAGCACATAAACATAAAACTCATCACCCACCTGCATATCAGGAAGATAATCAAAAAAGGTTTGTCCTGGTAAGCCGGTATGTGCGGAAATAATTGCGTGAGTGCTTATTCCACCTATAGGAAAAGATGTATTTTGAAGATGTCCTGCACCTCTTGAGAGAACATCTTCCCCTGTACCGTGATAAATTGGTAAGTTTACACTTATTTTAGGTACCTCTAGGTAACCTATTAAGCCTTTATCGTCAACATTAAATGTTTCCTCATAATCTGCACCAATCTTTTCGTAGGCTTCAACATCAAAGGGGTCGCTAAGGATAACGGTATCATTCAAACTTCCGTTGTACCGTTCTGCTTGCTCAAATAATGTTTTTGTTTGAATAGACTGCATATTTTCTACTGTTTGGTTGTACTCTACAAACTCTGAATGGTTATTCATATTATTAACTATAGAACTAACCACAGGGTATGACATTACAGACACACCTAACAGAAATATTATTACAATAAGCCCTATATATAACTTGTGTTTCATAATTAATTTCCTTTAAGTTATGTAAATCTATATACTATACCTATTACATATTATACATAACACGCATAATACAATTTGCAACGTTGCTATCGCAACTATTAACCACCGGATTTTATCCAGTGGTTAAAGGAAGCTTATATTATTAATCTTGTAATAAAACTATATAAAAGGTTTTATCCCTCTTTTAGCTCATGTACACTATCAAATGTTTTCTGTGGTGCTTCAACATACTTAAATACAGTTTCCAAATCATTTGTAACCTGATATAACTCAAAACAATTTTCTTTTACAAAATTTTTCTTTATAGCCTGTTCCATAACGTTATTAATATCATCATAATAATTTTCAACATCATAAATTACAATAGGTTTATTATGTCGGCAAAGCTGTTTTAATGTTAATATTTCAAAAAACTCCTCAAAAGTACCTATTCCACCAGGTACAATAATAAAAGCATCTGCGTTGTCTTCCATAATCTGCTTACGTTCACGCATTGTTTCGGTTAGTATAAGTTCATTACAAAAATCACAAATGGCTTCTATTTTTTCATCTATAAAGAAGCTTGGTACTACGCCTATAATCTCACCGCCTGCACTATGAACACCTTTAGCAACAGCACCCATTAGTCCGTGAATACCACCACCAAACACAAGTGAATGACCACGAGATACCATTTCTCTGCCTAATTCTTCAACCTTTAATTTATATATATCATCTATTGTTGGTGATGCTGCACCATATACACATATTTTCATATCAACACTCCTAAAAACTTTATATAGAAAAGCAGTATACATATTATTTTAAGTAAAAAACCTAGTAAATATGTCATTATACTAATAATTATTGAATCGCTAAATAAATTTGATAACTATAGATATATCAATATTACCATATATTATAAAATAATTACAGTTTAATTTCAATATTATAATTTTAATAAATGTGCATATATGCGAAAAAAGAGAGTGTAGTATAACCACACTCTCTTAAAAAATATTCTAAAATTAGTTAGCTGCGTTCTTTCTCTTTGAGATAACCATTAGAACACCTGCTAGAGCAATTAGGCTTGCACCTGTGATTGTGAAAATCATAGTACCTGTGCCACCTGTTGCAGGCATAATAATTGGGCTATCCTTACATGTGAAGTTAAATAGACCGTCAGCGTAGTTCTCTGCTGTAACGTTAACGCCTGTTGAACCTACAGTAGCATCTAGCTTAACTGAATACTTATCCTGACTTAGAGCAAAGCCTGCTGGAGCTTTGATTTCCTTGATGTAATACTCAACACCTGGCATTACGTTGTAAACGCTTGAACCGTCCATTGTCATAAATGTTGCATTACCTGTTGCTGAAGATGTAACAGTAGCTACCTGCTTACCCTCCATTGTATATAGACCGTAAACAGCACCAGCAATCTTAGTTGGGTTCTCGCTCTTATCAGCTGTGCTAACCTTAATCATTGAAACACCTAGAGCGTAAACATTTACCTTGTCACCCTCAACAAGTGTATAATCGCTACCACCCTTATTCTTGTATGTTAGGTTGTTTTCGTTAGGCATAGCTGTGTTAACTGGAGCATTAACATCAAGAGTTGCTGTATATGTAACAACTACCTTTGTAAAATCATAGAAATTCTTTGTACCGTTAAACTTTGTTGTTGTGTTAACAACATTGTTGCTTAGCTTTACAACAAATGTGTAAGCATTTGTATCTGCTGTGTTAGGAACTGTTGTTTCAACTGTGTAATCAACATTCTTTGTTAGAGCAACTGCATTGCTACCGTTTGTTAGCTTAACCTCAATTGAATCAGCGTTTAGCTTTAGGTTGCTATCCATAATATCGCCGATGTAGTATGTATCAACCTGCTTGCTTGCAGAACCTACAACAGAAGCAGAAAGCTCAAACTTAACTGGAGTTGTTTCGTCTGTAATAGCAGCACTACCGTTTGTATCTGTGATGTACTCATCGCTAGCAACAATCTTCTTATCTACAGAAGCATCTAGAAGCTTTAGCTCGCTTAGGTTTGCTGTGTAAGATGTTGTCCATGTGTTTGACTCGTAGTAAGGTAGTGCGATAACTGAACCCTGTACGCTCTTAGCTGATGCTGGTCTGCCACTCTTTAGAGCGATAACATAGTATAGACCATCTTCAACTGAGATAGTTTTTGTAGGTGCACCTGTTGATGTATAAGTTTGTACATCGCCACTAAATACAGCCTTAACTGCATCATCTGTTGCTGTAGCAAACTGTGTGTCTAGATATTTAGCGATAGAAGCTGACTTTGCTACTGCAGCTGCACTATCTGCTGGAATATCAGCAAGAGTTTTCTCGATTTCTGCTTTAATAGAAGCATCGTTAACAGTAACAGTATATGCACCTGTTGCTGTGTCTAAAGTTGCAATTTGGAATACTGAGAAAGTATAACCCTCTTTGTCACAATTAAGTGTTAGTGTGTTATTTGCAGCACTAACAGGCATAGCAAACATAGCTACGATCATAAGTGCAACAACAACAGCTGAAATAATTCTTTTTGTTGTTTTCATTTGTGTTTTCATTTGTGTTTTCTCCTTTTAACTATAGTTAATATTCTAACAACGCATTGCGTTATTATACCGACTTAACACGCAGTTTCTTTTCTGCGTTTTCTCTGCATAGCTACAGCCATTACTGTACCTACAAGCATTAATGACAAGCCCACAACTACATACATACCAATACCGGAACCAGCGGTATATGGTGCTGTAATTGCAGAGTTTACAAAGGTTTGTGAAATACTGTACTTGTATTGATATTTTACATTATCAATAGCAACATCATAGTCACCATAAGTATCCTCAACAACCTCTAACTGAGGAAGATAGAATCTGTACTCTTTTGTACTTAAAGCGTAACCGTCTACAGTTTTAAGCTCCTTAACACAGTACCACTGTTTATTATCAAGTGAAGTGTCAGCTGGATTTGAAGAAACAGCAAGATTTTTATAGGTTAGTAAACCGTCGCTGTTAACCTCTTCACCTGCATACTGGCTAAGACTTGTTGTTACTGTATTACCGTTTCTATCTACTATTGTACCCTCTTCAGCAATCTGATCTTTATTTGTTAGCTTATAAAGAACAAATTTAACACCTGTAAGAGGCTTTTGAATTTGGTCAGAATCCTTAGTAATCTTTGAGATAGTTAAAGAACCAATATGCTGGTTTTTAAATATCATCTGTGTTGGCTGTATTGTAGGTGTACCCTTAATCATATTCTGAAGAGAATTATAATAATATGTTGTAATTTTCTTTGTAGCAACATTAATAGCAACCTTGCAATAATACACTGTTGAATCATACTTCATCTCGGAATCTGTACCTTTATTTTCAGATACGCTGTAGTAACGATAAACATAGCCTGTAGAGGCAAGGCTCTCAACAGGAATAACCTTATCTTCTTTTGTTATTACTGTATTCTCGATAGAGCTATCATTATCCAAACCATTTGAATATGAAGCAACTCTAGCTGAAATTGTACTCCAAGTACCACCGATATTATCCCAACCATTTGAATCAAGAACAAAGCAGTTACCGCTTATTGTTAAATCAGCAGTTTGATTCCACTTATTGTTCCAGTCATTTGTTGAAGAGCTAGGATTCATTCTTACAAAAATTACATACTTACGAGTTACTGATGGAAGTGTTCCTTTATAATAGCCTGTACTACTGTCGTAAGTTAGAGAAACCCATACAGGGTCTGCTGAACTGTTAAAGAAATAAGCTGCAAATCTTGCGTTATCCCTTTTCCAGTTTTCAGACGGTTTAAAGTAAATTGAATTACTTGGTGGGTCTGTTGGTTTTTGTGTTGGTGGCTCCGTTGGTTTTTGAGTTGGCTTTTCTGTTGGCTTTTCTGTTGGCTTTTGAGTTGGCTCTTCTGTTGGTGGATCTGTTGGTTTTTGTGTTGGTGCCTCAGTTGGTAGGTCTGCTGTTGTATACACAATAGGACTAAACACTACTTCGCCACCGCTGTTCTGCTTTGTTTCAGAGTAATCACCTTTTGAAAACGCAGTATTGCTACTGTTTGGAATTAGTTCCTGAACAGTAAAGCTAAATATTTCGTTATCTTTTGGTGTTCGACCGTCAACAGTTTTATTTGCCTTTAATGATACTTCACCAACAACATCAATCTTCTCTTTATTTGTAAATGATACTCTATTTGAATATGTATTTACTGTACCTGAAATTGTATCAGATGGTGATACAGTATAGCCATCTGTGGTTGTTTCAACAACTTTATAAGCAACGCCTACAGGTATACCGCTAAATACAGCAGTTTCGTTATGTTTCAAATAGAATACACCACTTGTAGCAGTTTTTACAGCTCCGTTAACAGTATATTTTAGAGGATATGCTCTATATGTACCGTCTATATTCAACATTATGCTAAAACCGAAGCTTGTGTTTGTAAGAGGATAATTGTCTTTATCGTAGGCATATTTTGAAACACTTAGATTTGATACAATCGGTGTGTTAACAAAATCAACCTGATAACCAACATAATCTTTAGCATCTTGGTTGGCTGTAAAATTAAACTCAGCAACTCTTTGAGCATCTGATGTTAAACCCGAAGCACTTGATATAACTTTTTCATCATATAGATCTGTAACATTATAAGAAGTATCGTATTTAAGCTTTGTAGTTGCTGGTACAGTTTCAGACACGGATATTCTATCCCCAACCTTTTGATATGCTGAAGAGTCCCATGGAACTATATCAGAAAATTTCGCATAGCTATCATCAGACATATTATATGAACCTGATGTATTGCTGGTATACTTATTATTGTTAGCATCTGTATAAGTTTTTGAAGCTAATGGTGAATTAGTTGTAACATCTCTGTTAGTAAAGGTAAATTTATCAAGCTTAGCAACCTTATCTTTTAAGCCATCATTTACATTTGCTACATTTACATCTTTAGTTGTTATAAGTTCAACCTCAGGTGCAAAGTTAAATGAGATATTTAGGTTAGACTCAACCATACCTCTTTCCATGTAGAATACGACAACTTCGTGAGATGCACCGTATACAAAATCACTTAATGCTGATGAAGATATTGTTTGACTTGTTGCACTTCTGGAGTTATTCACATTACCATATTGTGTGTGATATGTAACAGTTTTTTGAGTAAAGTTAATTTCGCCACTTGCCTTTTTGTGTGCACCACCAAGGTCAAGAACTAATTTTCCGTCAACAAATACCCATACATCATCGTCACCGGTGAACTTAAATATAACATCTTTACCATTTGGAGTTTTCTTGGTGCTACCAATACTAAATGGTATAGTAAGCTTCATACCAAAACCAAAGTTTTTAGCTAACACCTGTGAGTTATTCCCAACATCGTCAAATGGGAAGAAGCCATAACCGTTCGATGTACCACCAAAGCCTGTGGCAGCATCTATTGCTTTATTATAGTTATAGTTATAGTTAGCTTTTACATTGTTAGTCTTTAATCCACTAAAATAGAAGTTATCAGTACCATTATCACTGTTGTACACATAGTGTGTATCACCACTTGAGTCTTTAATACTTCTAAATGGGAATTTGGTGCTAACAACAGAACCAATAGGTTTACCTAAAATATTATCACTTTTTAGAAATGCCTCGTTAAAGTATGGCAACTGAACTCCGCCTTTGGTTACCTTACCGTTTGATAATGTTTGGTCTACCAAGCCCTGTACAGAACCTGATGTACCATAGCCTGTAGCGTTAGAGTTGTTGTATCTACTTTTATAATTATAGAACTGACTTACACCAGCACCTGTATATCCATCATACCAAGGAGCAGAGCTTCTCATAAAGTCACCGAAATACAATGGGGTTGAAAAACCGCTTTTAGAGCTGGCATATCTACCAATTGCATAGTTGAAAAATGTAAAAGGCTCACGGTCTTTATAATTTCTCTGTGACTCATCTAAGCCATCAATCCAGTAATTACTGTAAACCATTTCGTCATTGTCATAGTAGTCGTAAAAAGTTGCATCTACTAATCTTAATGGCTGTGAACTTTTGTTTTGAAATGTAACCTTTTCTTCTGGAATATTATAATGTTGAGCATTTGACTGAATATGATTATCAGGATCTGTTATGCCACCTCTAAGGGTACCCCAAGAACCGCTTTTAAAATCGCCACTATAAACAAAGAAGCAATTCTTAGAACCATCTCTGCCATGGTAAGCATAGTCGCCACCTGCCCAGTTCCAGTTTGCATTTCCATCACCTCTTGAGAATTTTAGGTAATTTACATCATTACCTAAAATGAAGCAACGATACAGATATTGTTGACCACGTACCAATTCCATTTCTATGCAATCAACATAGCTACTTTGGCTGTCATTATTATATCTATACATAAAGCATTTTGTTTTGGCATTTCCATCTTTCCAGTTTTTTGCTTCTTGTACGTCAAGATAAACATACTGTCCAGCTGAAAAAGATGCAGCACTGGCTGATATCTCACCTACAACACACATAGAAAATACTATAAGTAGGGTTAACAGCAATGATAATGCTCTTTTTGACTTATTTACTTGTTCATACACTCTCTTTTGCATCGCATTCACCTTCTTTACTCATTAAAATAAAGGAAAGAAATAAATTTTTTCATAATTAATCTACTCCCTTTCTTTTCTATTTAATTATTTTAGAATGGAATACCTACACGCTACCCCATTCTAAAACCTAGAATATTATATAATATTTTACAGAAATATTATATAGTTATTTCCACCAAGTTTTATAAAATATTTTTATATAAATTGCTATACAATGATATACCATAGGCAAAAGAAAATTAAGAGGAGGCTTACCTTTTACAAAGTAAGCCTCCTCTGTCAACATTATACAAAAATATCTTTATTATAACATTTTATGTTTATTAATTACTCTCTTTAATTCTAAAACTCTGCCAATATCGCCACTAACCTTTATTTTGCCAATACTAAAAGCAAATACAGGGTCAAGTGTACCATTAATAATCGCTAACAAATCACCTGTATTAATTGTTAGCAAAATATCCCTGTCATAATACTCATAGGGTTCAATATTCATCTTACCACAGTTTAGCTCTATATAGAAAGCACCTTCGCCCTCACCTGTCAAATTAACTTGAACAGCAAGATGACTATTATAATCGCTGACATCATATTTAGCAAGCTCATCTTTTACTCTATTAAAACAATCAAAATAGGTCATAACTCAATACCTCCATATACTCTCATTTCAGCCCAAAATATGGCTGTTACCTCACTTCTATATTAATAAAATAAAACCACTTTGTCAATTACTTTTTATGAATTTATTATTACATTATAATT
>JAXJTR010000177.1:0-25899 GCA_036309465.1 Acutalibacteraceae bacterium | reverse complement strand
GTTTTCGTGTATATATTTAATCAGCAGTCCCTAAACAGGCTCCCTTGTGTAAAGGGAGCTGTCAGCGAAGCTGACTGAGGGATTGTAATAGCTATAGATTACAAATAGCTGAAATGTACTTTTTAAGAAAACAATCCCTCCGTCTCGCCAATGGCGAGCCACCTCCCTTTGCACAAGGGAGGCGAACGCTTTGCCATAGCTTATTACCACAAATTATATATGCAAAATATATTAAACTCGTTACAAAAAGGGTTGTCCGACAAAAGTCGAACAACCCAACTGTGCAAGATTATTTTTTATCTTTTGCCGTTTCGTCTGTTGTTGTTTCTTGGGCGAGATGGCTGTGGGTTGTTTTCAGGTACTAAGCCCTCAACCTCTATTAAAGCCTCTCTTCTTGATAAGTTCAATCTGCCCTTGTCATCTATTTCAAGAACCTTAACGATAATAATATCGCCAACATTAACTACATCTTCAACTGTATCTACACGCTTAACATCAAGCTGAGAAATATGGCACAAGCCCTCTTTACCCGGAGCAATCTCAACAAATGCACCAAAATCCATTAGTCTTGTAACCTTACCCTTGTAAATAGCACCTGGCTCTGGGTCTTTAGCAATAGTTTCAACTATTGTTAAAGCACGTCTACAGTTATCAATATCAATACCGCTAATAAATACATTACCCTCTTCGCTGATGTCGATTTTAACTTCGCACTCAGCCTGAATTTCTTTGATAACCTTACCGCTTTTACCGATAATCTCGCTAATTTTATCAACAGGAACAACAGTTGTAAGCATTTTTGGAGCATACTTAGAAAGCTCTTCTCTTGGCTGTGGAATAGCCTTTAGCATAACCTCGTCAAGAATATAATTTCTTGCCTTGTGTGTTTTAGCAAGAGCCTCTTTTACCATTTCTGGTGTTAAGCCTGAAATTTTAAGGTCCATCTGAATAGCTGTAATACCGTCGTGTGTACCAGCTACCTTAAAGTCCATATCGCCAAAGAAGTCCTCAAGACCCTGAATATCAACCATTGTCATCCAACGGTCGCCCTCTGTAATAAGACCACAAGAAATACCTGCTACAGGCTCTTTAATAGGTACACCAGCGTCCATAAGTGCAAGTGTTGAACCACAAATTGAACCCTGTGAAGTAGAACCGTTTGATGAAACTACCTCTGATACAAGTCTTAATGCGTATGGGAACTCCTCTACTGGTGGAATTACAGGAACTAAAGCTCTTTCAGCCAAAGCACCGTGACCAATTTCTCTTCTACCAGGACCTCTGCTTGGTCTTGTTTCACCTACTGAATAAGATGGGAAATTGTAGTGGTGCATATATCTCTTTGTTTCTTCGTCATCAATACCGTCTAAAATCTGCTGGTCGCTTACAGGGCCAAGTGTACAGATTGTAAGAACCTGTGTCTGACCTCTTGTAAATAAACCTGAACCGTGAACTCTTGGCAATAGGCTAACCTCAGAAGCAAGAGGACGAATATCGTCCATACCTCTACCGTCAACTCTCTTCTGCTCGTCTAGTAACCAACGGCGTACAACAGTTTTCTGTGACTTGTACATACATTCGTCGATTTTAGCTTCCTGCTCTGGATAAAGCTCGTCAAACTTAGCGTGTACAGCCTCGTAAATAGGAACAAGTCTTGCATCTCTAACTGTTTTATCGTCAGTATCAAGAGCAACCTTTAAATCCTCCTCAACAAAGTTGAAGATGCTTTCAAACATATCGTGGTCAGGCTCGTTGCTTGGGTAAGAGAATTTCTCTTTACCAATCTCGCTCTGAATACCCTTAATAAACTCAATAATCTGCTGGTTAGCATTATGACCAGCCATAATACCCTCGTACATATCTTCGTCAGAAACTCTGTCTGCACCAGCTTCAATCATAGCAATTCTACTGTCTGTTGAAGCTACTGTTACAGCCATTCTTGACTTTGCACGCTCTTCTTGTGTTGGGTTAATAACAAACTTACCGTCAACCAAACCAACTGAACAGCCTGAAATAGGGCCATTCCAAGGAATATCTGAAATAGAAAGTGCAATAGAAGTACCAACCATTGCAGTAATTTCTGGTGAGCAGTCTGGGTCTACAGACATAACTGTACAAACAACAGAAACATCATTTCTCATATCCTTTGGGAATAAAGGACGAATGGGTCTGTCGATAACTCTTGATACAAGTACAGCCTTATCAGATGGTCTGCCTTCTCTTTTTAAATAAGAACCAGGAATTTCACCAACAGCATACATTTTCTCTTCAAAATCAACTGAAAGAGGGAAGAAATCAATACCCTCTCTTGGCTTTGCAGCACCTGTTACAGCAACATTAACAACAGTTTCGCCATATCTTACAAGACAAGCACCGTTAGCAAGCTGAGCAATTTTACCTGTTTCTACAACAAGTGGTCTGCCTGCAAACTCTGTTTCAAAAACTTTAAAATTTTCAAACATAATTTTTCTCTCCTATAAATTTATATTTTTACAGGATTATACCGCTTAGCAATAAAACCACATTTCATAAAATAGTGTTCCACCTTAAAGTGCATATACTCCAAAGTGTTTTAACTTGTATAACAAAGTAATGCACATAAATACTTTAAAGCTGAAATGTCGTTTCACTGCTAAATCAAGTAGAAACCCTGTAAATTTGATTGCTAAAAATAATAAACAACATATTATTGTCTATAATGAATATAATACAGCTGTGTTAATATTATAAAATCTTTA
The DNA here is from genome assembly GCA_036309465.1 of Acutalibacteraceae bacterium. Lineage (GTDB taxonomy): Bacteria > Bacillota > Clostridia > Oscillospirales > Acutalibacteraceae > CAG-964. Next base: position 23,161 of record JAXJTR010000177.1, on the reverse strand, counting down.
ACACTTTAAATCAAATTAGCATAAGGGCAGACTGCCGGTATTTAGCTGTCTGCCCCATAGTAAGCAATTATTTACGGATACCTAATCTTGCGATGATTGAACGGTATCTCTCGATGTCAACCTTTGTTAGGTAGTTTAGAAGATTTCTTCTCTGACCTACCATCTTTAGTAGACCTCTTCTTGAGTGATGGTCCTTCTTGTGAGTCTTTAGGTGCTCAGTTAGATCGTTAATTCTCTTTGTTAGAAGTGCGATCTGAACCTCTGGAGAACCTGTATCGCCCTCGTGAGTAGCATACTCCTTGATGATTGCGTCCTTTTCTGACTTTAGCATTATATTCACCTCTTTTAATTTTTATATGCCCATTGTATTCGGTCAATCACAGTAGAAGGAAGGTGAAATCCTAATTAAGGCTTACTCCAAAAACCGTGGTTGGGGCACTTTTGAAATTATATCATACAACATAAATATTGTCAATTATTTTTAATGGGATATTCATATAGGGTAGCACAATTGCATATAAGGTTAAACTAAAAATATTTGCTTGTTATTTTAAAAATTCATATTCTTAATTGCCATAGTATGTTAATAATAAGTATTATACATAGTGAACAAAATTCCTGTTACAGCAAAACAATAAATAAAATAAATTGTAGAATTATATGAATAAAATTTAGATAATAAAAAAATCCGTTGACTTTATTGGAAAATTATGTTAACATACCAAAAGTCTAATAAAGTGATGCTGTGTGCGGTGGCGTAGGAACAAACTATAACTCACAGAATTTTGTATTCAAATATAATTAAGTTATAACCTTTTTTATAATATTATTGAGTAAAAGGGAATCAATTTTTTGTCCTAAGGGCATTATTGATTCCCTTTTATAACTGTTTGGGGGAAGAGTATTGAAAAAAATAGTTTATTTTTGTTTTTCAGCACTTGTTATTATTATCTCTATAGTTAACTATTTTAATTTTAGTTATCAAGTAAATACAAGTTTATATAATGGATTATGTGAAATTATAGTAGAAAATACTTCTAAAAAGAGTAATACTGATATTGTTAATGACTTAAAAAATATTTCAGCCAGCATTGGCAGTGATATTTTTTGTAAAACAGCAGAAAATAACGGAAAATTAACGGTTATTTACAAAACAAATAATACCGAAGATTTTCTTAATATTAATATAGATAACAACAGTCAAATACTGAAAAAGAATCAATGTATATCTACCTGTAAATCGGTTGAGGGCTATGATGTTGTCACTTTAAGAATGCCAATACTGTATTATGATTATACAATTTATTCTTTTGACCATTGTAAAAATATAAGATTTGATAAAATCGGCTATTGTGTTAAGGAAGAATATGCAAATAGTTTTATAGACAAATTTAACACAATGGGGTACAGTGCAGATTACAGTGGTTTTCCACTATATATTTCTGGAGATTTGTATGAACTAAAAAGTTACGCAGTATTCCCATTAGCAATAATGGTGCTTGCTATGTTTATTTACTTTATGAATAACGCAAAAGAGCATGTTCTTGAAAAAATGGAGGGTTATAGCTCTGTCCAAGTTATTTTACAAGAACTAAAAAGATTTTTACCTGTGTTGCTAGTTATATTTGCAGTTGTACAGATAGTTAATATTATTGTTTACTCTGTATTAAATAACGGATTATTAATGGAGTACATTCAGTACAATATTAATTCAGATTTATTTGTATATCTAGGAATTACCCTTATAGCAATGCTTTTGGCATCTTGTGTTGTATTGGTGCATACAGGTACTGCCTATATAAAGGGCAGAAAAAGCAAAAAAACTGTTTTAATAATTACAGCATTAGCTAAAATTGCATTAACTGTGGCTTTGTCAGTAAATTTAGTTGGAACAGTGGAGATGGTGGTGGCTATCTCTTCCAGCATTAATGTTACAAATATAATTTCAGACAAAATAACTAATTATGTAAATCCAAATGTATACGGTGATTTAACTGATGAAGATCATAAAAAGTTAGAAAAGTTTTATAATCTTGCCTGTGAAAAACATAACGGTATTTACATAAATGCTACTAATTGGATAGGAGATGCTGAAAGTGCTCCTATTGATGTTGAATATTACAAAGATTCTTTTTTGTATATACCGGAAGGGTTAACTTTAGAGGAAGTTTTATATGTTAATTCGTATAAAATGTCTATTAATCCTAATTATTTATCTGTTAATCCAATTTATAAACCAGATGGTTCACCTGTAACAGAGAAAGATTTTAAAAAGGATAAGTATAATCTGTTAGTATCTGAAAACGAAGAAAATGTTGATGCCTATATTACAAATACTAATGATGCCTATCACAACATATTGGCAGAAAATTATGGTGGAAAAAAGCTTGAATATAATGTTATAAGATATAGACAAGATGAAAAATTCTATATTTTTAACACTACTAGTGTAGAAACAGGGTGTACCTACGCTAAAAACCCAATTGTAGAGGTTCAGTATGGAATGGAGTATGAACTAAATAAAGAGAATGTAACAGCTCATTATTATTATAACCAATTCATACTACAAACCCGCACAGATGACCCATATCAAGAAATTTTGCCTACCATAAAAGAGTGTGGACTTGAGGGTATTATTTTAGACGTGGTTACTGCAACTGATGCAGTACAGGAATATATGAGTCAATATAGAGAAGCTTATATTAATAACTTTATAAATATTATTATTTATTTATCTTTGTATGTGTTTATATTTATCTTCTTTATAAATACATATTTAGAGAATATCAAAGATGAAATAGCAATACGTAAATTATCCGGCGAAACCTTTTTAAGCCTACATTCAAAATACTTATTAATAGCATTGGCAATAACTGCGGTTGTTGTTGTTTTATCTATTACCTTTGCAGGTGAAATGTATCAAATGTTTATGATTAACAGTGTAATTATACCATTGGTTATTTCTGTAGTGGAATGTATTGTATTCCGAATTTATGCCAATAAATTTACACGAAAAAATATATTAAAAACATTAAAGGGTGATTAATAATGAGTATAGTAAAATTAACCAATGTTAATAAAAAGTTCGGCAATAAGGTTTTATTTGATAATTTTAACCTACAGGTTGAAGAGGGCGAATTTATAGTAATTATGGGTGCAAGCGGTTCCGGTAAAAGTACCCTGCTAAACATAATTGGTATGCTTGAAAAGGCCGACAGTGGTGAAATAGAAATAGACGGTGTTAAAAACCCTAAGTTTAACTCTAACAGCGGTGTAATGCTGTTAAGAAAAACTATTTCTTATTTGTTCCAAAACTACGGTTTGATTGATTCTGAAACAGTAGAATTTAATCTAAAAACTGCAACAAAGTTTTTAGGCTATAATAGTGCAGAAGAAAAAACGAAAATGGAAGAAGCACTAAAATTAGTAGGTTTAGCAGGCTTTGAAAAGAAAAAGGTTTATCAGCTAAGTGGTGGTGAACAACAGAGAGTTGCATTAGCTAAAATTCTGTTAAAATCTTCAAAGCTTATTCTTGCAGATGAGCCTACCGGAAGCCTAGACCCAGACAATAGAGATACAATACTAAAATTATTGCAGGATTTGAATAAACAGGGCAAAACAATTATTATGGTTAGTCATGACCCAATAGTAAAACAATATGCCACAAAACATATTAATTTATAATTGATTTTAATTAATAGTTTTTTCGGGTTGAAAATAAGTAAAACAAATTACTAAAAAATTTTTATAGCAGTATTGTTATTTTTTTCAAGTTGGTGTATTATTAAATATAAAAATAAACTATGTGAGAAGGTTATTGATTTATGAGCAAAAGTGTAAACGATATTTTAGCAATGATTGACCAGCACGGTATTGAAATGATCGACTTTAAAATGGTTGATATTAACGGTCAGTATCGTCATGTAACAATTCCTGCAAAGAACTTTTCAGAAGATACACTAAAGAGTGGTATCGGTTTTGACGCATCTAACTATGGTTATGCTGTTGTAGAGAAGAGTGATATGGTATTTATTCCAGACCCTGACACAGCTGTAATTGACCCATTCTGTTCAATTCCTACATTATCTATGACAGGTAATGCTATGATTATAGACAGTCCTGAAAACCGTCCATTAGCACAGTATCCTCGTAATATTGTACTTGCTGCAGAGCAGTATATGAAAGACAGTGGTATTGCTGATACTATGCTAATTCTACCTGAGTTTGAGTTTTATCTATTTGATCAGGTAGGCTGGGAAGTTAAGCCAAACAGCATTAACGCTACAGTTGACGCACAGCAGTCTTACTGGAATAGTGCTACTGAGGGTAAGGGTGTTGTTGTTCCTCATCAGAAAGCTTACCACACAGCTAAGCCATTTGATATTTCTTACGAGTGCAGAAGCGAAATGTGTATGCACATGAGCGATGCAGGTATTAATATTAACTATCATCACCCAGAGGTTGCTGCTTCTGGTCAGTTTGAGATTGAGCCACAGCTAGGCAAAATGTCTGAAATGGCAGATGCTACAATGATGATTAAGTACATCATTCATAATACAGCTTTAAAATATGGTAAATCTGCAACCTTTATGCCAAAGCCAATTTACGGTGAGGCTGGTAACGGTATGCACGTTCATATGCTACTACTAAAAGACGGCGAGCCTGTATTCTCTGATGACAATGGCTATGCTCGTCTAAGTAAAGAGGCTCACTACTTTATGGGTGGCTTGTTAAAGCACATTCATTCTTTGTGTGCTCTTACAAACCCAAGCACAAACTCTTTCAAAAGACTTGTTCCTGGTTTTGAGGCACCTGTTACAGTTGGTTACGCTACTTCAAACCGTAGTGCAGTAATCCGTATTCCTGCTTATGCAAAAGCACCTAACAAGCGTCGTTTCGAGCTTCGTAACCCAGACGCTACTTGTAACCCATACTTCTGCTATGCTGCTATTCTTATGGCTGGTTTAGATGGTATTAAGAATAAGATTGACCCACACGAGAATGGTTGGGGTCCTTATGATGTAAACCTATATCATCTTCCAGAAGAGGAAAAGGCTAAGCTACAGGGCTTGCCAACATCTCTTGATGAGGCTCTAAATGCTCTAGAGGCTGACCACGATTACCTAACAGCAGGCGGAGTATTCCCAGAGGAGCTAATTAAGAACTTTATCAAATCTAAGCGTGAGGAGTGCCGTCAGCTAGCTGCTATTCCACACCCAGCAGAGTATGATAAGTATTACAATCTATAATAAAAGATAAATTTTAGTACGCTATATAAAATTTCTGTATTAAAATTATTCAATACTACTTAGCTAAATTTAACACCACAGTTGATACATTTTGTATAACTGTGGTGTGTTTTTTGTTATATATTTGTCTATTGGGTAGGATTTGGGTAAGAGCTTGAATAATATTTAATTGAAAAATCCGTAATTATATAGTATAATTAGTTGAATAAGGTGAAATTTAAGGAGAAATATCTATGAAAAAGAAAATATTATTGTTAATAAGCGGATTTTGTGTTCTGATTTTTGGTTTTATCTTTATTATTACAAATGGTGAAGGTGTTGGACAGTATTATAGTGAAGCATTGCAAAGCACAATAGATGTTCCCCGCTTTGCTTTTGGAATCAAGGAAACTGAATATGAAAACACTGTGCAGTTGGAATTTATTATGTTTGGCGATGAACCCCATATAATACAACAGCTAAGTAACTTATACGAAAATCCCAATAGCAACAATAACAACTTAGGTGGATTTGAATTTATGCAGTGGTCTATAAATGATGAGAAGCTCTATAAACATATTACCCTTGTGTATGAACAGACATAAAGCTTCTAATTAAACAAATACAACTTGCTACATATTAATTAGTGTTTTTATTTTTTATATACACTCTTAATCCCTATTAAAAACCAGCCAAGGCTACAATCATACTAGTAGCTTTGGCTGGTTTTGTTTTATGTTATTTGGATATGTACTGTGAAAATTATGGGTTTTACTTGTTTATCCCCTCTATTATATCAATAACTTCTGCTAAGTTATCTGCCTTTGCATAGATACATTCTTTATCCTGTTGGGCAGGTTGGGTTAGGTCGGGTACCATAATAGTTACACAGCCTGCTCTATAGGCGGATAACACACCGTTTGGAGAATCCTCTAGTGCAATGCAATTGTTTGGTGACAAATTTAGTCGGCGAGATGCTTCAATATAAATATCCGGCTGTGGCTTGCCTTTGGCTACCATAGACGCACACACAACTTCATCAAAATACTCTAAAATACCAAGGGAGGATAAATATTCCTTTGTTCTGTCAGGTGCAGTGGCTGTTGCTACCGCACAAAGTAAATCGTTTTCTTTTATATACTTTAAAAGCTGGTCTATTCCTGGTTTCTTTTCTATTCCGTTTTTTCTTATGTGGTCATTCATATATTTTTTGCGTAGCTCTTTAACAGCCTCATAGTCAAAATCAGGGCAAACTATCTCTTTTAGCTTTGGTATGGCGTATTCACTTGCTAAGCTACGAATTTCCAACACGTGCTCAGGTTTCATAGGGTAACCCAATTCATTAGCTGATTGCACCCAGAATTTTTGTAACCATTTTTCGGTGTCGATAATTACACCGTCCATATCAAAAATTACACCTTTAATTTTTTTTATGCTCATAGGATATACCTCTTTTTTAATCTTTATACTTTAGGTCTGCTATAGTCCAGTTTTCTAAAATTTTGCACATAGCCTCTGCTTCTTCCTTTGCACCCTGTAGATTGTGGTCAAGGTAGTTTCCACATTCTTCTTTTTTACTTCCTGGAATTTCTCCGCTAAAGTCTTTAATAAAAGCAAAAGCATTTTTTACTAAATCTATTACCTGTTGTGGAGTAACAGCCTCTCTTACAATAAAGTAACAGCCTGTTCTGCAACCCATAGGTCCAAAATAGATAATATTATCTGCATATTTGCTGTTGCGTACATAAGTAGCAAATAGGTGCTCTATTGTGTGTAGTGGAGCATTAGCTAAAAAATCATCGTTGTTTGGTTTTCTCATACGGATATCGTATGTTACTATGTCGCCATCAATTCTTGATGTATATAATCCCTCTGTTAATGTGTCGTGATTAATTGTAAAGCTTGCAATTTTTTTCATAAATTTATTTCTCCTTTTGGGTATTCTTATTTTTGTTGTATATAAACATTAATATAGCCATAGTGCAGATTATTATATAGCCTATCCAGCTAAGGAAATCAGGGATTTGTCCAAATACTATAAAGCCTAAAGATGCAGAAAAAATTATCTGAGAGTAATCATATACTGATACATCTTTTGCAGGAGCATAGCAATAGGCTGAGGTTATTGTAAACTGCCCTCCTGCTGCTGATAATCCGGCTAAAAGCAAGGCGATAAGCTGTTCCAAAGCCATAGGTGAAAAGTTAAAAATTAAAAACGGTAATGTTACAGCACAGGAAAAGCCTGAGAAAAAGCACACTATAACAGCACCTTTAACTCCCTTTTGCCCTAACATTCGCACCAGTGTATACGCCAAGCCTGCACACATTCCACCACACAAGCCTATTAGAGCAGGAATTGTTTGAGCATTGGCAAGGTCGGGCTTTATAACGCAAAGTGCACCTATAAAGGCACCAACAACTATTAATGCTTGTGTTGGTTTAAGATTTTCTTTTAAAAGGAATATACTAAACAAAATGGCAAAAAAGGGCGACATTTTATTTAATATAGAGGCATCGGCAAGTGCCAGTTGGTCTATTGCGTAAAAGTTACACAGTATTCCAACAGTACCAAATGCAGAACGCATTACCAGCGGTAGCATTGCATCTTTTTTTAAAGTGATTTTCTCTTTGTCTTTAATAAGCACTGCACCTGCACAGAAAAATGCAATTAAATTTCTAAAAAAGCTTTTTTGCACCGAGGGCAATTCACCAGACAAACGCACAAACATATTCATTAGTGCAAAGAAAAACGCAGAAAGTATTATTAGAATAATCCCTTTATATAAAGGTTCAATATTTTTCCACTTTTTAATCATTTTAAGTTCCTTTCAATATTTTGTTAAAGGGTTCCCCTTTAAAATCCCACAAAGGCTCTGCCTTTGAACCGCAAGCCTTTAAAAAGGCTTGACCCAAGCTTTATTTTTTTTACTATATTTTAAATAATATCTTAAATTATAACATATTTTATTTACAGCTACTAGGGTAAAATTATAATTTGATAAACAGTTGGCATAATTATATATGGTAAAATTTTGCCATATATTTCTTGCATTTTTAGAATTATAACAAATTTACACTTAGTTCACACAAATAGTGGCAAAAACTACAAAATAACCCCCTTGTCGTAATCTTTATTAAGAAACTGTATTTGTTTTACTGATAATTTATGCTATAATATGAGCAAAAGTAAGGAAAATTAATGGAGGACTATGCTATGTACAAGAATTATTTATTTGATTTATACGGAACATTGGTTGATATAAACACAAACGAATGGAAAACATATCTTTGGCAGAAAATGGCGGAGCTTTACAGCTTTGAGGGTGCTAACTATAAGCCTATGGAGCTAAAGAAAGCTTATTTTCAGCAAGTGGAAAAAGAAAAAGAATTAGTGCAGGCTGAAAACCCTGATTTTACAAATGTTGATATTCGCATAGAAAAGGTTTTTGCTGACTTGTTAAGAGATAAAGGTGTTGAACCACCTGTTATGTTTGGTGAATACACAGCTAAAGCATTTAGAGTAATGTCTACTAAATATATAAAGCTATACGACGGTGTTGATGAACTGTTAGACGCTTTACGCAAGGCAGGTAAAAAAGTATATTTGCTTACAAATGCACAACGCTGGTTTACTGCACCTGAAATAAAAATGTTAGGTCTTGAAGATAAATTTGACGGTATTGTAATATCATCAGATGAATACACCTGTAAGCCTGATAAGGCATTTTATAATATTATTTTAGAAAGATACGGTCTTGACCCTAACGAGTCTATTATGATTGGTAACGATTGCAGAACTGATATTTTAGGCTCTTATAACGCCGGTCTTGATTCTCTATATATCCACACAAATATTTCTCCTGATGTAACAGTAGAGCTAAAAAGTAAGTTCTCTGTTATGGACGGTGATGTTAAAAAGATTAAAGATTTGATTATAAAGTAAAAAATCACCAATAATATACTGTGCATACCTGCTTTAGGTTTTATTTAATCGTAAATTAAACCTAAAGTGATATTAAAGCTTGTGTTATATTTGGGCTTGTTAAAAAAATAAGAAAGGATTGTGATTTTATTGAAAAATGAAAAGGCTACTATGCTGTTAATAGCAATTGTAGTTGTTATTCTTTTTGTAGGTGGTACTTGTACCTTGTACGCATTAAGTGATGGTACCTTTGATATGTCAAAGGTTGCAAGTGCATTTAAGTCTACAGAGGTTGCTACAGAGCCACCAACTTCTGCCCCTACAGAACCGCCCACAACACCTAATCCGGAGCTTGAGGCGACAATATCATCACAACAGCTTGAGGTTACCGCTAACCAAACTGCACAGCTTACTGCTGTGTTGAAAAATGTAAATCCTGATGATTTTAATATACGCTATATAACATCTGACGAAAACATTGCCTCAATAAATGCTAAAGGTTTTGTTACACCTATGAGTCAGGGTGAATGTCAGGTGGGAGTTTATGTAGAGGGGTATGATTCTACAATTAAGAATTTTACCCTAAAGGTAACCGACAGTAAAATAGAAGATATTCAGGTGCTAAATAAATATCTATTTAGCCTAAACACCACAGAGGAATACACCTATGCAGGCTCTAAAAAAGGCAAAGCTAAGCTTACAGGCTGTAAAATTGACGATTTTGACAAAAACGGTACCTACGAGTTATTTTTAGTATACAAGCTTGCAGGTAATTTCCAAAAGGTTCAAGTAGTAACAGTAAGCAGTGGCAATGCTGTTGTAAGAAAAACACCAAATTCTTACAGTAAAATTGTAGGTTCAGGCTATAGCAGTTATATAGAGAAAATTTATACTGACGGAAATGGCGATATAAATATCATTGCAGAATACACCAAAGACAGCACAGAATATAAAGAGACGAATACAGCTATATATTCTACAGTTAACGGAATGGTTAAAATTGCGGAGTATTACAGCAAAGAGCCACTTAACATAAATTTACTTGTATCAAAATCCGAGTATAAAATAGAGGGTAAGAAAACTACAAGAGATAAGTTTACAGAACAGTATACAGAACTAATAACAGGCAGAACTCACCACGATGATTTTGTATCTATATCTACCTCTTTTTCAGAGGGTAACTACATTAAATCAGAAATGCCGGCAAATGTTAGCAACGCATATTACAACCGTTTAAAATGGACAAGCTCTGATACAGAAATAGCAAAGGTAAGCGAAACAGGCGTTATAACAGGCGGTAGTAAAGCAGGCACCTGTACTGTTCAGGGAATATTACCTGACAGCAATGCAGTTATGAGCAAAATGACCATAACTATAAACGATGTTACCGATGTATTTACAGGCTATATTGAAAGCATTAAACACGAAAATATACTTGGTCGGGCTGGTAACAAAATGAAGCTTTATGGCTATTATATAATGGACCTAAACGGTGACACCACAACAGATTTACTTTTATACTATACAGGCGGAAATGGTTGCCAGTTGAATTTAGTTAATTTTGTTGGTGGTCAACCAACTACAAGAGTTGTTAAAAGCATAACCACTGAAAATGGTGTTGGCTGTATGCTTAATTTATATAACGACAGTATGAATAACTCAATAGTATTAGGTGTGCAAAAGTTTACAACTGTTGCTAAGGGTTCAGAAAATACTTTCCATTATGAAAGCTATTCAGGCGGAGAGTTTACTCCGTCAACCAGCAAATACACCTATAAAAAATCTACTTCATCAAAAGAAAAGGATAAATATTTGGTAGGTGGCGAAGAGGTAACAAAAGAAAACTTTAACGCTATGCTTGTAAGATATAAAAAGCTTGGTGACTGGACAAAGGTTAAAATAGATTAATAGTAAAGATAACAACAAATATAAAGGGTCTGTGACAAAGTGATAAACTTGTCACAGACCCTTTGGCTGTTTTAAATGGGTGTTTAATATTAATACTAAACTTTAATTAAAAACGAGAAAAAATTAATCAAAGCTTAATGGGACCATAGCCTTGTGACAGAGCGTTAGCTTCCCTTGTGCAAAGGGAGGTAGCTCTCCAAAGGCGAGTGGGTGGGATTTGTTTGCTAACAGAAAGCATTGCAATATAACTCAAAATAAAGCTATGACAACCCCCTCAGTCAGCTTCGCTGACAGCTCCCTGTACACAAGGGAGGTGACTAACCAAAAGTAAGTTAGTAAGATTGTTTGTTAACAGAAAGCATTGCAATTTTACTCGAATTAAAGTTACGACAATCCCTCAGTCAGCTTCGCTGACAGCTCCCTTTACACAAGGGAGCCTTTATTCTGTTTTTTAATAGGTATTAGTATTACGTTATTAATTTTTTGATAGGTAATCCTCTAAAATTTCGGCAGCGTCTTTGCACAATAATTGGCAAGGACGTTTTTGATAATATTCATTTGTTCTTGGGCTTGGTGTAGATGAGTTATCCTCCTTTGGTTTTAAACCAAGAAGCTCTGCACATATAATAGAACCATTTTTTTCTTTAAAGCTGTTTAACAGCTGTTGTACCATTTCGTAGGCTTCTTTTTTTGCTACATTATCGGTAGGGCTGTCATAACCCTTTATCATACTTGCAGCCATTACCATACCCGAAACAGTACCGCATACATTTCTTGTTCTGCCTATACCTCCACCAAAGCCAGAGGCAATTAATGCTGAGGTTTTCTCGTCAAGTCCTGTTAAATCCTTAAACGCCAACAAAACCGATTGAGAGCAGTTATAGCCTTGTTTAAAATAATCGTATGCTTTTTGTCCTCTGTTGCTCATTATAAACTTCCCCTTTGGCGTATGTATTTTACTATTTATTATTGTTAGTTTTTACAGCTTTATATTGGTGCTTAATGGAGTTATAAGCTCAACAAGCACCTTAACGATTCGCCTTTTTTCTACTTCTGCAACGGTAAATTTTACACCGCTAATTTCAGCTACAGGACATTCACCGTCGGCAGGAATTTTCCCAAGTCTGTCTAAAATAAGTCCTGCAACAGTGTCGAACCCCTCTGTTGGTAAGTTTGAGCCAATTAATTGGTTTATCTCCTCAATACCTGTACTACCGTCTACAGAATATATTTTCTCGGTTATGCGGTGAAACTCGTTATCTTCGTTGTCGAACTCATCTTGAATATTACCCATTATAAACTCTATTAAATCCTCTAACGAAACAATACCGTCTGTTCCGCCGTATTCGTCAACAACAATGGCTATTTGCTTTTTCTCTGCTACCATTTCGGCAAAAAGCTCACTGCACTTTTTAGAAGCCGGAATATAAAAAACATCTCGGGTAATATCTGTAAGCTTAAAATTTTCAGGTATTGGGGCAAAAACAAATTTTAATAAATCCTTAGCGTACAGTATTCCTATAATATTATCAGTATCTTGGTGGTAAACAGGGATTCTTGAATAACCTGATTTTATAATCTTATTAACAACCTCGGTTAAAGGCTCGTTTTCTTCACAGGCAACAACATCTTTACGGTGGGTCATAATTTCACCTGCACAGGTGTCGTCAAAGCTAAAAATATTTTCTATCATTATTTTACAGTTGTTATCTATTAACCCTTGGTGACAACACATATTTAAAACACTTATAACCTCGTCTTCTGCATCGGTAGAGGTTTCAAGCTCGTCGTGTCTAAATAGTCTGCTTAACAATCTATTTCCTTTTTTTCTTGTGCTTTTATCCGTATAATCTTCGGCCATTTTTTAGCTACTCCTTATAGTAAAATATATCTGTAATTGATATTTTATATATAATACTAGTGTATAAAAAATTATGGAAAAAGTCAATTGTAAATGGCTGTTTGCGTTAAATTCTCTACTAATTCTTGTTTAATATAAACTAAAATTTGTAAATTATTAACATATTTTATATTATTTTCACTTTACACATTGAGCCATAAGTGATAGAATATACTTTGTAAAGAATTAGTGTTATATAGTTATCATTATATTACGAGTATTTTTAAGGAGGAAAATTCCTATGGTTAGAAAGATGAAAACTATGGACGGTAACAATGCTGCTGCTCATGTGGCGTATGCTTTTACAGATGTTGCAGCTATATATCCTATTACACCGTCATCAGTAATGGCAGATGATGTTGACAAGTATGCTACAGCAGGCAGAAAAAATCTGTTTGGCAGAGAAGTTCAGGTAACTGAAATGCAATCAGAGGGTGGTGCTGCAGGTGCAGTGCACGGTTCACTGTCAGCAGGTGCTTTAACAACAACCTTTACAGCATCTCAGGGCTTGCTGTTAATGATTCCTAATATGTATAAAATGGCTGGCGAATTACTACCAAGTGTTATTCACGTATCAGCCAGAGCATTAACATCTCACGCATTATCAATTTTTGGCGACCATTCAGATATTTACGCTTGTCGTCAAACAGGTTATGCTATGTTGTGCTCTACAAATCCACAGGAATGTATGGACTTAGGTGCAGTTGCTCACTTAACAGCAATTAAAGGCAGAGTTCCATTTTTGCATTTCTTTGACGGATTTAGAACATCTCACGAAATACAAAAGGTTGCTGTATGGGATTATGAAGATTTGGCTGATATGCTAGACTGGGACGCTGTTGAAGCTTACAGAAGAAGAAGCCTTAACCCAGAGCACCCTGTAACACGAGGCACAGCTCAAAACGATGATATATTCTTCCAAGCAAGAGAAGCTTGTAACCAATATTACGACAGAGTACCTGAAATAGTTACCCAGTATATGGACAAGATTAACGAAAAGCTAGGTACAAACTACAAACCTTTCAACTATTACGGTGCTCCTGATGCTGAAAATGTTATTGTTGCTATGGGTTCAATAAACGACTGTGCAGAAGAAGTTATTGACTATTTAACAGCAAAAGGCGAAAAGGTTGGCTTACTTAAAGTAAGACTATACAGACCTTTTGTTGCTGACTATATGCTAAAGGAATTGCCAGCTACAGTTAAAAATATTACTGTACTTGACAGAACAAAAGAGCCTGGCTCTATTGGTGAGCCACTATACCTTGATGTACTTGGTGCTATTAATGGTTCAAACCTATCAGGCAAGGTTAATGTGTATACAGGCAGATATGGTTTATCATCAAAGGATACTACTCCTGGCGATGTAATTGCAGTATACCGCAATATGGAAGCTGACCAGCCAAAGAGAAGATTTACAATTGGTATTGTTGATGATGTTACTAATTTATCACTTCCTGTTGTTGAAAGTCCAGACACAACACCAGAGGGCACAAGCTCCTGTAAATTCTGGGGATTGGGTGCCGACGGTACAGTAGGTGCTAATAAAAACTCAATTAAAATTATTGGTGACTATACAGATATGTACGCACAGGGATATTTTGCTTACGACTCTAAAAAGTCAGGTGGCTTAACAGTATCTCATTTGCGTTTTGGTGACAAGCCAATTAAGTCTACATACTATATTAGTAAGGCAGACTTTGTTGCCTGTCATAACCCATCTTATGTTACAAAATATGATATTGTAGACGATTTAAAAGAGGGCGGTAGCTTCTTGCTTAACTGCTCTTGGTCAGGCGACGAGCTGGAAGAAAGACTTCCTGCAAAAATGAAGAGAATTATTGCAGAGAAAAATATCAACTTCTACACAATAGACGGTATTAAAATCGGTAAAGAAATCGGTCTTGGTGGTCGAATAAATACAATTTTACAATCTGCATTCTTTACAATTGCTAACATTATTCCAAAGGAAGATGCAATTAAATATATGAAAGACGCCGCTACAAAGTCTTACAGTAAGAAAGGTCAATCTATTGTAGATATGAACCACAAGGCTATTGAGCGTGGTACAACCGACTTTGTAAAGGTAGATGTACCTGCAAGCTGGGCAAATGCCGAGGGCGAGCTTGCTAAGGTAGTATCAACTGAGGGTAAAACTGAGGTTCTTGAATATGTAAACTCAGTGCTACACCCTGTAAACGCTTATAAAGGTAACCAGCTACCTGTATCAGCATTTGTTAACCATGCCGACGGTACTGCTCCGAATGGTTCAGCAGCATACGAAAAAAGAGGCATTGCAGTAGACGTTCCAACTTGGAACCCAGACAATTGTATTCAGTGTAATTTCTGTTCATTTGTTTGTCCACACGCTGTAATTCGTCCTGTTGCTATGACAGCAGAAGAGGCTGAAAACGCACCAGCATCTATGAAGAAAACAGCAATGACAGGTATGCCAGAATTAACATTTGCAGTTACAGTTTCTGTACTTGACTGTACAGGTTGTGGAGCCTGTGCACAGGTTTGCCCAGGTAAAAAGGGCAACAAGGCTCTTACAATGGCACCAATTGACGGAGAAATGGAACAGCAACAGGTATTCAAATATGGCTTTGATTTACCTGTAAAGCCACAGGTTAACGCTAAATTTAAAGAATCTACAGTTAAGGGTAGCCAGTTTAAACAGCCATTGCTAGAGTTCTCAGGTGCTTGTGCAGGCTGTGGCGAAACACCTTATGCAAAGCTTGCAACACAGCTATTTGGTGACAGAATGTTTATAGCAAATGCAACAGGCTGTTCATCAATTTGGGGTGCCTCTGCTCCTGCTACACCTTATACCGTTAATAAAGAGGGTAAAGGTCCAGCATGGCATAACTCACTATTTGAGGATAACGCAGAGTTTGGCTATGGTATGGTACTTGGTCAAAACGCTATTCGTGACAGACTAAAAGAGTATGTAAGCCAAATTGCAGAAAAGGCTGAAAAAGAAGATGTTAAAACAACTTGCGAAAACTACCTTGCTACAGTTGGCAATTCAGGCGAAAGCAAGATTGCTACTGCACAGCTAATTGAAAAGCTGGAAACAATAGCTGATTGTGATTGTGCTGTAGGAGAGCTTGCAAGAAAGACACTTGCAGATAAAGACCAGCTAGCTAAAAAGTCTATGTGGATATTTGGTGGTGACGGTTGGGCTTACGACATCGGCTTTGGTGGTCTTGACCATGTAATTGCTTCTGGTAAAGATGTAAATATTCTTGTATTCGATACCGAGGTTTACTCAAACACAGGTGGTCAGGCTTCTAAGGCTACACCAAGCGGTTCTATTGCACAGTTTGCAGCTGCAGGTAAGGCAACAAATAAAAAGGACTTAGCGGCTATTGCTATGACATACGGTAATGTATATGTAGCACAGGTTGCAATGGGTGCCGATAAAAACCAGTGTATTAAAGCATTTGTAGAGGCTGAAAGCTATCAAGGTCCATCAATTATTATATGCTATGCTCCTTGTATTAACCACGGTATTAAGGGTGGTATGACAATAGCTCAAAACGAGGAAGAAAAGGCAGTTAAGTCAGGTTATTGGCATATTTACCGTTACGACCCAAGACTTGTTGAGCAGGGTAAAAATCCTCTAACAATCGACTCAAAGGCTCCTACAATGTCATATCGTGACTTTGTTATGGGCGAGGTTCGTTACAATGCTCTTGCAAGAGCTAACCCAGAAAGAGCCGACATTCTATTTGACAGAGCTGAGCAGCAAGCTACAAAGAAAATGGCTCACCTACAATTTTTGGCTTCACAAAAATTCGACGAAGCTCAAAGCGAGTAATAAATAATAGAATTAGTATATAATTTATAGTTAAGGTTATATACTAATAAAAAATAGGTGTTATTAAATAAAAAGCAGGAGGTTAGATTGCAAAATCAGCGTATAGGCTGATAGCATCTAATCTCCTGGAATTATTTTTTGGGGCTTTCCACCATTATTATATAGAGGATTTTGATGTTACTGTAGCGATGTAAAAAGAAAAGACCCGACTAATCGGGTCTTTAAATCACACACTGTGATAGCTGTTAAAAAACAGCGAGTTGAGTAAACTTTTATTTGAACTCATAGTGTAATCTCATAAGGTTTTGAGATATCTATACTATAATTCATTATTTATATTTTGTCAATAGAAAGGGTTGATTTTTTTGAATAATTATTATGTAGGTCTTGATATAGGCACTGACTCGATAGGCTGGGCGGTTACACACGAAAGCTATCAGCTTGTTAAATTCAAAGGTAACGCAATGTGGGGTGTGCGACTATTTGATGAAAGCAAAACAGCACAGGAGCGTAGAGTCTATAGAGCTTCACGCAGAAGAACCTTTAGACGACACGAAAGAATAGAGTGGCTACAAATGCTTTTTAATGCTGAAATAGCTAAAAAAGATGTAGCTTTTTTTCAAAGATTAAAAGAAAGCAATTTGTATTTAGAGGATAAAAGTACAGCTGTACCATACGCTGTTTTTGCTGATGATGATTATACCGATAAGCAATTCCACGAGGATTACAAAACTATATTTCACCTTAGAAAGGAGCTTATCAAAAACAAGGCTCCACACGATGTAAGGCTTGTGTACCTTGCTTTACACCATATTATAAAAAACAGAGGTCATTTTTTATTTGATAATCTAGGTGATGATTTTAACTCTGTACAATCATTTGACAAGCTTTTATACGCTTTTACTGCGTTTTTAAGCGAGGAATATGAGCTGGAGTTGGAGTGTACCGACGCTGAAAAGGTTGGTGATATTCTTAAAAACAAATCACTCAGCAAAACTGCTAAATCTTCACAGATAGCTACACTATGCGGAATTACTCCAAAAAAGAATATACAGCAAATGGCAATAATAAAGCTTATATGTGGTCAAAAGGTAAAGCTTTCTGATATTTATAACGACAAAGCTCTTGACGAGGACGAAAACTCCAAAATAGATTTTAGCAGTGGCTTTGACGATAACGAAGATGTATACCATACTCTACTGGTTGACAGATATGAGCTTATCGAAAAGGCTAAAGCAATTTATGACTGGGCATTGCTTGCTGATATTCTTAAAAATGAAAGCTATATTTCAGTGGCTAAAGTGAAATCATACGAAGAGCACCAAACAGACCTTAAAACCCTTAAAAGCTATGTAAAAACACACTGCAAAGGTAAATATTTCAGAATTTTCAGAGAAAGCAAAAAAGGATTAAACAACTACACAGCATATAGCGGAAAATACAAAGAAAACGGTAAAAATGGCGTGCTACAGCAAAAGGCTAAACAGGAGGATTTTTGTAAATTCTTGAAAACCGAACTAAAGCCTTATGTTACTGATAAACCTGAATACGCAGAAATGTTCTTGAAAATTGATAATGGAAACTTTATGCCAAAGCAGATTATAAAGGATAATGGCGTAATACCAATGCAATTACATCGTGACGAGCTGAAGCAGATACTTAATAACGCCTGCGAATATCTTGAATTTTTAAACGAAACCGATACAGACGGTATAACCGTTAAAGATAAGATAATAAAAATCTTTGAATACAGAATACCTTACTACGTAGGTCCACTTAACATTCATAGTGATAAACACTGGCTTGTAAGAAGCAATGAAAAAATCTACCCTTGGAATTTTAGTAAGGTAGTAGACATTGAAAAGTCAGCTGAGGCATTTATACAAAATCTTACAAGCAAATGTACATATCTGCCAACTAAAGATGTAATACCTAAAAACTCCATACTATACTCTCGCTTTACTGTACTTAATGAGCTTAACAACCTGTGTGTAAACGGTGAGAAAATTGATGTTGAATTAAAGCAAAGTATTTTCAATTCGCTGTTTTTGGTAAGAAAACGAGTTACTCAAAAGGCAGTAAAAGAGCATATAGCCTCACTTACAAACGAAAAGAATATTGAGCTGACTGGCATTGACGGAGATTTTAAAGCTAATATGCGTTCATATATAGAGCTTAAACCGTTTAAGCTTACCGAGGAGGAAATGGAAGGTGTTATCTCTGCCATTACAATCTTCGGCGATGATAAAAAGCTATTACGTAAGCGTTTAAGAAATCAGCTGGGTAGCCATATAGATGATGAGGCTATACGTAAAATAAGCCGACTAAAATACAGCGACTGGGGTTCGCTGTCAAGAGAATTATTAACAGAAATATATGATTTCTCTTCAGAAACAGGTGAAATAACTAACAACATAATAGACACACTATGGAATACCAACGATAACCTTATGATTTTGCTTGGTTCAAAATATAATTTTGGTAAAGCTATCCAGCAGGCTGTGCTTGGCTGTAAAAAACAGGGTACACTTAAAGAAATGGTAGAAGACCTCTATGTTTCTCCTAAGGTAAAACGCCCTATATATCAATCGTTGAAAATTGTTGAAGAAATAACTAAAATTATGGGTTGTGCTCCTGCTAAAATCTTTGTTGAAATGACTCGTCGTGATGAGAAAAAGGGTGATGCTGGCAGAAAGGCTTCTCGCAAAGCAAAGCTACTTGAGCTTTACAGCAAATGCAAAAAGGAGTGTGAAGAATTATACAAAGAGATTTATGATACTCCTGATGAACAGTTTAAGCGTGACAAGCTTTATCTTTACTACACACAGATGGGCAGATGTATGTATACAGGCGAGCCTATAAATCTAAGCGACCTCTTCAATAACAATCTTTATGACATCGACCATATTTTCCCACGCTCTAAGGTTAAGGATGACAGCCTTGACAACAGGGTGCTTGTTAAAAAGCAAGTTAATGCTGACAAGGATAACAATTATCCGTTGAATGTCGAGATTCGCTCTGGAATGAAAAGCCATTGGAAATTCTTGAAAGAAAAGGAGCTTATCAGCAAAAAGAAGTACCAGCGTCTTACTCGTGTTACTCCACTTACTGACGACGAGCTTTCTGACTTTATTGCAAGGCAGATTGTCGAAACCAGTCAGTCAACAAAGGCAGTTGCAGAAATTCTAGGTGTGCTTTATCCAAGACCACGCACAGAAATTGTATATGTAAAGGCTTCGCTTGTTTCTGAATTTAGACACAGCTACGATTTGCTGAAATGCCGAGAGGTAAACGACCTGCACCACGCTAAGGACGCATACCTGAATATTGTAGTGGGTAATGTTTATGATGAACGCTGTACACACAACAAAAGCATATTTATAAAGGGCTTACAAACAAAGAAATATAGCCTAAACAAAATGTTCACCTTTAACACTAAAAACGCATGGATAGCCGACAACGATACATCTATACGACTTGTTAAACGCACTATGAGCAAAAACAATATTTTATTTACAAGACACTCCTACATAAAACATGGTGAATTGTTTAAAATAAATCCTTTGAAAAAAGGCAGTGGTCAGGCACCTTTAAAGCACAATTCACCACTTAGCGATATTTCTAAATACGGTGGATACGATAAGCCTACAGCTGCTTATTTTGCCTTTGTAGAGCATACAAACCAAAAGGGTAAAAAGGTAAGACAGCTAGTTGCTATCGACAGCTATATGCTAAGTGCATACGAAGCTAACCCAAAAGAATATCTTACAGCTGTTTTAGGGCTTAACGAGGTAAAAGTTTTAATCAGGTGTGTTAAAATTAACACCTGCATAGAAATAGACGGTTTTAGAACTCATATAAGTGGAAAAGCAAGTGGGGGCAAGGCTATAATACATAAGCCAGCAGTGCAGCTTGTTCTTGGTGGCAAGCAAGAGGTGTACATTAAAAAGCTTTTAAAGCTTCTTACAAAGCCTGATGATTACAAAATAACAAGCTTTGACGAGGTTTCAGCAGAAGAAAACCTTGGCATATATGACCTAATCACCTATAAATTAACTGAAACTATATTCAGGGTAAAATATTCCAAACTATTAGGTCAAAAGCTAGTTGAACACCGAGATTTATTTATTGGTCTTAGCATAAAAGAACAATGTTATATAATAGCCGAGCTACTTAAGCTTCTTCACTCTAACGCAGTTGTTGGAGATTTAAGATTAATAGGTGAATCACAAAATTGTGGTAAATTAACAACCACCTCAACATTATCTGAAATAAGCAATGTAAAATCAATTAAAATGATAAATCAATCAATAACAGGATTATACGAAAATGAAATTGATTTACTGAATATGTAAAATTTAAGGAAGGCAGTAACAATGAGCTGGCGTACTGTAGTAATCACAAAAACCTCTAAGCTTGATTACAGCTTAGGACATTTAGTTGTAAGAGATGTTGAAAATACAACAAAAATACATATCAGCGAGATTTCTGTGCTTGTGATTGAAAGCACATCAGTTTCTGTTACTGCTGCACTGCTTAACGAGCTTGTAAAAAAGAAGGTGGCTGTTATTTTCTGTGATGAAAAGCACAACCCGTCATTTGAACTTACTGCTTACCATGGTAGCCACGATTGCAGTATTAAACTAAAAAGGCAGATAGAGTGGAACAACTTTACAAAGCAATGTGTGTGGACAAGTATTGTTGCTGAGAAAATCAGAAATCAGGCATTTGTGCTTGAGTATTATGGTATTGAGCAATATAAAAAGCTTCTTGAGTATATTGAGGAAATCGAAATAAACGATGAATCTAACCGAGAAGGTCACGCTGCAAAGGTGTATTTTAATGCACTTTTTGGCAAAAGCTTTTCTCGTAGTAACAACTGCCCTATTAATTCAGCATTAAATTATGGCTACAGCCTTATATTGTCTGTATTCAACCGAGAGATAATATCCAGTGGTTATTTAACACAGCTGGGGTTATTCCATGATAATATGTTTAACCAATATAATCTCAGCTGTGACCTTATGGAACCATTTAGACCCTTCGTAGATTTGCTTGTAAAAGAAATCAATCCACAAAAATTTGAAAAGGAAGAAAAAATAAAGATATTGAATCTTTTGAACGATGAGCTGATTATAGATGAGCGAAAGCAAACTATGCTGAATTCTATTAAAATTTATTGCAAGAGCGTTTTTTCTGCTATAGAAGCAAACGACACTGCAATTATAAGGTTTGTGAAGAAATGAGCTATAGATTTATGAGAATACTTGTTATGTTCGATTTGCCTGTTGACACAGCAGTTAATAGACGAAATTATTCAAAATTCAGACGATACCTGATAAAAAACGGATTTATGATGTTGCAGGAATCTATATATGTAAAGCTTGCATTAAACCAGAATAATGCCACAAGCATAACAGACGGTATAAAAAAGAATAAGCCTGACGAGGGGTTAGTGCAGATACTTACTATAACCGAAAAGCAATTTTCAAAAATGGAGATTGTAACTGGTGAATATTCCTGCGACACCATAGACACAGACGAAAGACTGTTGATATTATGAAAATGATGTATAAATACTTTAAATCTCCTGTAGATTTTGAAAACAAAAGAATAAAGCTGTTGATAATAGAAAATCGTCATTTGTACAGAGCTACTGTTTTGGATTTAGCCGAGGAAAATGGTTCTGAGATGTTTGTATTTTCAGAAAATTCTACACCCGTTGATTTTGGCAAAAAAATAAAATTTATAAACGATGTACTGACATTTCCTTTTGCTGACAAAAAGCTTATGACAAAAATCAACAGCGATTTAGAAAAGTTCACCAATACAACCTATTATTCAGAGCTTTGTGCCATTAGACAAGCCTGCTTGCTTTTGTGCAACCACCTTGCACAGGACTACGACTTTGATTTTGAGTTTTGTGACAACATAGAAACTATATCGCTGATAAAACTCTTTTCGTTTTCTCCCAAAGATGACACCTCTGATAGCATTGAGCGACTCTTAAGATTTATTAAATTGTTAAATATGTATATGGGTATAAAGTGCTTTGTTGTGAAAAATCTCTATTCTTATTTTTCTGACGAAGAGCTTGAAGAATTTTACAGAAACATCGAAGCACAGGATGTAAATATGGTTATCTTAGAAAATATCGCACCTGAAAATATATCCAGCAAAGTACAACCTATTATTGTAGACAAAGATTTGTGTGTAATGGTTGACAATCCTATAATTTAGTAATATTATAAAATTACCTTATGAATTGCCATGTGCAGTATAGTGGGCACATTTTATTCTTTATTTGAGGTTTGAGAATAGTGTAAATTCATAAGGTAATAAAACGATACCGTCCATTGAAATTATGCAAAGTATGTTTG
>JAXJTR010000176.1:0-8134 GCA_036309465.1 Acutalibacteraceae bacterium | reverse complement strand
TTTTATGACTTTAGTCAGTGCAAAGGCGTCTTGCCGCCTTTGTGCAAAAAACCACCCGCTATGCGGGTGGAGACAAACCGTTATACAAAAATAGCCAACCTAAGATATAATAGAGATGTTCAAGTCACTATGAAATCAAAGGAGGGCTATTAATGGCAAATCAATACAATAGTTTATCACATACAAAATGGATGTGTAAGTACCATATAGTATTTACACCAAAATACAGAAGAAAAGCAATATACGGACAGTACAGAGCAAGTATAGGTGAAATACTTAGAACATTATGCAACTACAAAGGAGTAGAAATCATAGAGGGGCATCTTATGCCAGACCATGTTCATATGTTAATAAGTATACCACCGAAAATGAGTGTGTCAAGTTTTATGGGATACTTAAAGGGAAAAAGTGCATTAATGATATTTGACAAACATGCAAATTTAAAATATAAATTTGGAAATAGGCACTTTTGGGCTGAAGGATATTATGTAAGTACGGTAGGACTAAACGAAGCAACCATCAAAAAATACATAGAAGACCAAGAAAAACATGATATAGCTTTAGATAAATTAAGTGTTCGAGAATACACAGACCCTTTTAAGGGTAGCAAGTAATACAAATGTCCCTTGAGGGACAGCAAAAGTGGCAACGGCATAGTGGCTTGAACAAAGAGAAAGCCAGCACCTTGAGGTGCTAGCCGGTAAAATGGGCTTATAGCCCTTGAGCAAACCACCCGTTTGACGGGTGGTTATGATTGCATCTCTAACTAAGACTATTCATAATATTAGCTAAAAATATTAAGTTGAATTTGTAAATTATTTTGAAAAAATATTATTTAAGTTTTTAGTAGGTTGTGTTATAATGATATCAGTTATAATTGTCATTTATTAAAAGGAGATATAATAATGAAACTTGGTAAGAAAACTTTATCAGTTATCCTGTCGTTGGCTATGGTGTCTACACTTGCTGTAACAGCATCAGTTTCAACATCAGCGGTAGCTCCAAAAACTCAGAAGACAGCTTCTAGCTTTTCATGGGATAATGCTTCAGTATACTTTTTATTAACAGACCGTTTTAACAATGGTGATACAAGTAACGACCATTCTTATAACCGTGGTTTAAATCAAGATGGCTCTGTTGTAACTACAATGAATACAAATGCTGCTTGTTTCCAAGGTGGTGACTTTAAAGGTATTACAGAGAAGATTAAGGCTGGATATTTTAACGATTTAGGTGTAAATGCTATTTGGGTTTCTGCTCCTTATGAGCAGTCACACGGATATACAGTAGCTACAGACGGAAAAAAGAGCTTCCCTCACTATGGTTACCATGGCTATTATGTTCTAGACTATACAGAAACAGATGCTAACTTTGGTACTAAAGAAGAGTTCAAAGAAATGGTTGACACAGCCCACAAGTATGGTATTCGTATAGTTCTTGATGTAGTTATGAATCACCCAGGTTATGCTACAATGTATGATATGAACGAGTATTCATACGGTGTACTAAATAAAAACTGGGAGTCAGTTTATTATGACTGGGCTAATATTAACAGTAACTACTATGGTAAAATTAATTACAATACCGGTGCAGAAAAATGGGCAAAATGGTGGGGTGCTGATTGGATTAGAGCAGGCATTGTAGGCTATGTAGCTGGTGATGATAGTGACCTAACAACAGGTCTTGATTATCTACCTGACTTTAAAACTGAGTCTACTAAAGAAGTAGATATTCCTGAGCTTTTAAGAACAAAGTGGACTAAAGAAGGCACTCTTGCTGAAAAAACAGCAGAGCTAGATGCTTGGTTTGCTAAAACAGGTTATGCTAAAACAGCAAGAAATCACCAGATTTATTGGTTATCTTCTTGGGTTCGTGAATATGGTGTAGACGGTTTCCGTTGCGATACAGCTAAGCACGTAGAAAAAGAAGCTTGGGGTGCTTTAAAGGCAGAGTGTACAAAGGCTTTTGATGAGTGGAAAACTAATAACCCTGATAAGGTTATGGATGATAATTCATTCTGGATGACAGGCGAAAACTATGGTATGGGTCTTGATTCTTCAAGCGATTACTATACAACTGGTGGATTTGATTCTATGATTAACTTTAGCAATGGTGGTGGTGTTCCAAAGCTAGATAAAATTGCTGCTACATATCAGAACTATGCAGATCAAATCAATACAAATGATAACTTTAATGTTCTAACATATATTTCATCACACGATGATACTCTTGCTAACTATGGTGCGAATAAGGATATGTTCTATCAGGGTACAGCATTCCAGCTATTACCAGGTGCAATTCAGATTTATTATGGTGATGAAACTAATAGAACAAGATTGTCTTCTATTAAGCTTGAGGATGGTACAAGAATTGCTCTTGAGGACCATTCACTAAGAAGCTTTATGAACTGGGATAGCAAAGATAATGATCTACTTGCTCACTGGCAAAAGGTTGGTAAGTTTAGAAATAATCATGTAGCTATTGGTGCTGGTGCTCACGCAAGCATTACATCTTCAGATGCTAACGGTGTTGCATTTACAAG
Source organism: Acutalibacteraceae bacterium (assembly GCA_036309465.1). Classification (GTDB taxonomy): domain Bacteria; phylum Bacillota; class Clostridia; order Oscillospirales; family Acutalibacteraceae; genus CAG-964. Next base: position 5,592 of record JAXJTR010000176.1, on the reverse strand, counting down.
AACATACGACAAAAATGGTGTAAAAGATGCTATTGCTGCTGTAATTGCTTCAACTGCTGATGTTGATGTTACTGTTGAGGTTGGTTCAATATTTGAAGACGGTACAGAGGTTGTAAACGCTTATGATGGCACAAAAGCTGTTGTTGCTAATGGCAGTGTAACATTTAACAGTGGTGCTAACAAGACAATTCTAATTGAAGAGTTTGTAGAAGAAGCTCCAACAGAGGCTCCTACAGAGGAACCAACAGAAGCTCCAACAATGGCTCCTACAGAAGCTCCAACAGAGGCTCCTACAGCAGAAGTACCAACAGAAGCTCCAACAGAGGTTCCAACTGCTGAGTCAACAGTAGCTCCTACAGAGGATAAAACAGAAGCTCCAACTGACAAGGGTACAGATAAGAAAGAGGATTCTACATCTGCTACAGATAAATCAGACAGCACATCTAATGACAAGGCTGAAAATTCAAGCACAGGCAAAGTTGCAACTGGTGATTCATCAGCTATTGCTGTTCTTATCGCAATGCTAATGTCAGCTGGTACTGCAATTGTAGCTTTAAAAAGAAAGATTAAAGAATAATTTATAAGAATATTAATCTTTATAAAGAATTATAAAGTGAAATCGGGCAACCAAAAATGGTTTGCCCGATTTTTTAATGCTATTATTACTTGTTTATGTTCTGTATTTTCTCCCACGCTTCGTCATCAAATTTCATATTTTTATAATAGTATTGCATATCTTCATCTGTTATCTCTCTTATAATTTTGCAAGGGTTACCAGCGGCTACAACATTTGGTGGTATATCTTTGGTAACTACACTGCCTGCACCTATAACGCAATTGTCACCAATAGTAACATTAGGTAAAATAACGGTATTGCCACCAATCCATACATTGTTACCTATTTTTATAGGTAAACCATATTCATACATTGAATTTCTTGAAACAGGATGTATAGGATGACCTGCTGCATATACTGCAACATTTGGTGCAAAAAACACATTGTTGCCTATTTCTACCTTTGCAACATCAAGAATAGTACAGTTATAGTTTGCAAAAAAGTTATCTCCAACTGATATATGCTTGCCATAGTCACAATGAAAAGGGGGATTTACACAGCAGTTTTTACCCACCTTGCCAAATATTTTGCTAATCAAATTTTGCAATCCTTTTAAATCGCATACATCCATTGTGTTATACAGCTGTACTAATTTACGCACACCCAGCATTTCATTCCATACAGCATCATCGGTAATGTAAGCCATTCCCTTATCTCTTCTAGTTTGATTATCCATTTGTAATAGTCCTTTCTTTTTCACTTTCAGAAAATTTATATATATAATCAAAGCTTTCTTATTTTACAGTTTGCATTATACCATATACAAAATTAATTGCAACTAATGTTAAAACAAGGTATAATATAAAATTATATCAACAATAAATTTAAGGTGTATATGTTATGACAATTCAGCAGTTAAAATATGTGATAAAAATAGCAGAATGTGGCTCTATAACCGAGGCGGCTCGCCAGCTGTATGTATCTCAGCCAAGCTTATCGGCGGCAGTTAAAGAGCTTGAAAGTTCCTATGGAATAACCATTTTTAATCGTACATCTAAGGGAATTTCTCTATCCTCTGACGGAATAGAATTTTTATCCTATGCAAGGCAAATTATCGAGCAAACCCAGCTTTTAGAACGCAGATATAAGGGTAAAAAATCAAAACAGCTTTGCTCAATTTCAACTCAACACTATGCCTTTGCAGTAAATGCCTTTGTACAGCTTATTTCTAAAATCAACTCCGATGAATACGAGTTTACTTTGCGTGAAACCAGAACCTATGAAATTATAGAAGATGTAGCAAATTTCCGCAGTGAGTTAGGGATATTATATCTTAGCGATTTCAATAAAAAGGTGATGAAAAAGCTTATTAAAGAAAATCATTTAACTTTTACCCCCCTTTTTCGTGCTACACCACATATTTTTATAAGCAGTACACACCCTTTGGCTGATAAAGAGGAAGTTACAATGGCTCAACTGGATAGCTACCCTTTTCTAGCATTTGAGCAGGGTACATATAACTCTTTTTATTTTTCAGAGGAGATTTTAAGCACACAGCCACATAAAAAAACTATTCACGTTAGCGACAGAGCAACACTTTTTAATTTGCTAATTGGTTTAAATGGATATACTATATGTAGTGGAGTTCTTAATAGTAATCTAAACGGTACAAATATAGTGGCTGTTAAGTTAAAAACAAATGAAACAATGACTATAGGAGTTATTAAAAACTCTAAGTCAACTCTAAGCCATATTGCCTATGAATATTTAGAAGAACTTAAAAAACTTATAGCGGAGGACGGTTTTGAAATATTGCAGTAAATGGTAACGCTATTAACAAAGTATTTTGTGGAGGAATTTAATGAATAAAAACAATATAACTAGGCACAGCTTAACCAAGTTAATATTAACAGCATTGTTTACCGGTTTGATAGTGGTATCGGCACAGATAATAATTCCTTTAGCGGTTCCTTTTACATTACAGTCGTTGGGTATATTCTTAGCCTCTGGAATATTAGGTTGGAAACAGGGCATGTTATCTGTTGCTCTATACATAATGTTAGGAGTAATTGGTTTACCTGTTTTTTCAGGTTTTCAAGGTGGTTTAGGTGTTTTATTTGGTGTAACAGGTGGATATATATGGGGTTTTTTACCCACAGCTTTTATTGTTGGAATAATATGCGAAAAAGTAAGCCGAAAAAAATCGGTAATGGCATTAGCTATGGCAAGTGGACTTATAGTGTGCTATTTATTGGGCACAATATGGTATAGCGTTTATACAAGTACAGCTTTCATATCAGCACTTGCTGTGTGTGTAGCACCATTTTTAATTGCCGACGTTGCAAAAATTGTGGTAGTAATAAGTATTATAAAAAAGTTAGAAAAAATTACTCCAATAAAAGATATAATAAAAATAACAAATAAAGAAAATAATATAGTTTTATAATAAGGAGAAATAATATGATTATAGATTTTCATACTCATAGCTTTCCTGATGCTTTAGCACCAAAGGCGATAGCCAAGCTGGAGAAATCAGGTAATACTAAAGCCTTTGGCGATGGTACAATAGGTTGTTTGTTACAGTCTGCTCATAATGCAAATATAGATATAAGCGTATTGCAACCAATAGCTGTTAAGCCACAAAATACTCCAACTGTAAATGAAGTTGCCTACAAGAATAATAAAATAGGTGGTATAATCTCCTTTGGCAGTGTGCACCCATTGTACGAGGATTATAAAAAAGAGCTAGACAAAATAAAAAATGAATATAAACTAAAGGGAATAAAAGTACACCCGGATTTTATGGGTGTAGATTTGAATAATTATAAAATGGCAGAAATGCTAAGCTATGCAGTGAAGCTTGGCTTAGTTATTACAATACACTCAGGTTTAGACGTGTCATATAAAGATTATCACGCAAGCACCCCTAAAATGCTTTGCGAAATTTTGCCAGAATTAAAAGGCGGTAAGATAGTAATGGCACATTCAGGTGGCTATATGTACAGTGAAGATGTGCTAAAATATTTAGTAAATAAAGATGAGGTGTATATAGATACCAGTTATTCATTAGGCTATATGGACGAAAGTCTTTTAAGAAAAATATACAGCAGTATGAATCCTGACCACATTTTATTTGGCACAGATTCTCCTTGGACAGACCGTGCAGATGCTGTTAGAAGAATAAAAGAATTTGGTTTTTCTAAAGAGGAAGTTATGAAAATATTTTATAAAAATGCTTTAAAACTACTTGAAATTTAGTGCAATTTTATGTAAAGTTATATTGTGTAGGTTGTACCAATAATGGGTGCAACAGGTTAATACTAAATTCTAATGAAAAAACGGAGGAATTTGAAAATGCCACAATGGTTAAAAGATGCAGTGTTTTATGAAATATATCCACAGTCATTTTATGACAGCAACGGTGACGGTATAGGCGATATTAACGGTATTATAGAAAAGCTTGACTATATTAAAAGCCTAGGCTGTAATGCAATATGGATGAACCCTTGTTATGATTCACCTTTTATGGACGCAGGCTATGATGTGCGTGATTACAAAAAGGTTGCACCACGATATGGTACTAACGAGGATTTAGAAAATTTATTTAAGGTTGCTCACGAAAAGGGCATAAAGATTTTGCTAGATTTAGTACCTGGTCATACATCAGATACTAATGAATGGTTTACAAAAAGTAAACAGCCAACAGAAAATGAATATTCAAACAGATATATTTGGACAAAATCAGTTTGGGACGCTCCACCAAAATATAGAATGATGGTAGGTGTAACAGATAGAGATGCTAACTATATGGTAAACTATTTCTGCTCACAGCCAGCACTAAACTATGGCTTCCACGAGATAACCCACCCAGAGTGGCAGTTGCCTTGTGACCACCCGGATTGTTTAGCTACAGTTGAGGCTATGAAAGATATTATGCGTTTTTGGCTTGATAAAGGCTGTGACGGATTTAGAGTAGATATGGCTGACTCATTGGTAAAAAATGATGATGAAAAGGTAGCTACTGCAAGAATTTGGAAAGATATTCGCAAAATGCTGGATAAGGAGTACCCAGAGGCTGCAATGGTATCAGAATGGTGTCACCCTGTTCGTTCACTTTACAAGGGCGGTTTCCATATGGACTTCTATCTTGACCACAGAGGAAATGGTTATAGTACATTATTCCGTTACGAGGTAGACGGGGAGGACAGAAGCTTTTTCAGTAAAAATGGTAAAGGCGATGTTACCGTATTTACTGATGAATATGTGCCAAATCTTAAAGCTACTAAGGATTGTGGTTATATAAGTATGTTTACCAGCAACCACGATATTCCTCGTATGACAAGAAATCTTGACGAAACAGCAAGAAAGCTTGCTTTCTGTACAATCTTTACTATGCCTGGTGTACCTTTCCTATATTATGGTGATGAAATTGGTATGCGTTATCAAGGCGAGCTAACAAGTAAAGAGGGTGGCTTTGGCAGAACAGGTTCACGTACACCAATGCAGTGGACAAACGGTAAAAATCTTGGTTTCTCAACTGCTGACGAAGACAAGCTTTATTTGCCTGTAGATAAATCCGAAAATGCTCCAACAGTTGAAAATCAGCAAGACAATCCTGATTCTATCTTTAAAACTGTAAAGGATATTATTAAAATTCGTAGAAGTAACAATGACGATTTAGGTCCTGACGGAGATTTTGAAGTTCTTTATGCACAGCGTAACAAGTACCCATTTGTATATAAAAGAGGTAACTTTATTATAGGCGTAAACCCAAGTGCAAATGCTGAAACAGTAGACTTTGACTATGAAGTAAAAGAAATAGTTTACCAAATAGGCGATGCTAAAGCCGAAAACGGTAAGCTAACCCTACAGGGACAAAGCTTTATTCTTGTTAAAATTTAATTTGTAAACTTTTCAAGGCAACCGATTGGTTGCCTTTTTGTTTGATAGGAATATAAAATGTTAATATAAAATGTTAATATATTTACATTGGGACAATATATATTATTAAATAAGAGGTTTTCTATAATCAGCTT
>JAXJTR010000175.1:0-7448 GCA_036309465.1 Acutalibacteraceae bacterium | reverse complement strand
TGTAATATTTACTGCTGTAGGCAAATTTACTGCACGACTTATCAATCTTGCAACAGTATCAAACATTGCAATAATTAACCCCATTGGCGAAAAGGGTATGCTAACTGCACAGGTAACAATAGCAGACTATAAAGAGCTTTGCAAGCTCAGAAAAAAAGCTATGGTAAAGCTAAAGGTTGTAAAAAAAGTGGGGCTACCCTTTGTACTATACAAAAACAGAAAGCGAAAGGGGCTTTTAGTAGGTGCAATTCTATTTTTGGTAATTAACAATATTTTGTCTATGTTTTTATGGACAATAGATATAAACGGAGCAAACACTGTAAGTAAATACGAAATACAGCAATGCCTAAAAGATAATGGTGTTTACATTGGTGCATTAAAAAAGAACATTGATGTTGGCAAATCAGAAAGAGATTTTGCACTACAGCTTGGCAAGGTTGGTTGGATGTCTGTAAACATTATGGGCAGTACAGCAACTGTAGAAATAAGCGAAAGCTACGATATCCCAGAAATTGCAGACAAAAGCCCGTGCAATTTAAAAGCTGTAAAAACAGGTCAAATAGTAAAAATGGATATACGCCAAGGTAAAAACTCGGTTAGCCTTGGAGACGGTGTTGCAAAGGGGCAACTATTAGTTAGTGGCATAATAGATATTGCTGACACAGGCAAATATAGCTTTGTTCACAGCGACGGAGAAGTATATGCAAAGGTTACAGAGAAAAAGAGTATAAATATACCTAAAAATATAAACTACAGCAAAATCTCCCCTGTAGAGTCAAGGCGATTAATAGGCTTTTCTAATATAAGCTTACCTATTGATTTTATTAACCTAAATAATGTTTACACCACAAGGGTAACTACCGAAAATTTTGTATTAAACAACGTTACTATGCCTATAAAAATTATAACCCAACACAACTACACCCTAGAAAACAAGAAAGAAAAATGCTCTAAAAATTACGCAGAAAAATACTCTAACACTTTATTCACTCTTGAAGATATTTTTACCCACTGGGATTGTAACATTCAAAAACGAGAAATTGCATTTACTGAAAATAAAAACGACTATATTTTCACCGCAGAATATAACTGCATAGAAAACATAGCCGAAGCTGTACCTATTAATATTGTAAATTAACTAAATTACTCTAACCCTCGTAAATCAAAGCTTGGTATATAATCTGTAGTGGCAGATTCAAGCTGTTGTGTAAATCCGTCAAAGCCTAACTCTACCAAATGATTAAGCACCTTATTATATTCCCTTTTTGTTATTTTGCGATTTATTTCAGGGTATTTATCTGCTATTCCACAAGGTGTATACTGTGCCATAAGGCTTATTGTAATATTATTACCTATATTATCATTAAGTAAATTTAAAACTCCTATGGAATTTTTAGTATTAGAAGGCAACACAAGGTGTCTTACTATTACACCCTTTTCCATTATGCCATTTTGATTATAAATATTCTGTGGCTGTTGGCGTAGCATTTCTTGTAGGGCACTTAGAGCAACTTCAGGATAATTAGGTGCATTTGAGTATTTTTGTGCTATTTCACTTGTTGCATATTTAAAATCAGGCAAGTAAATATCAACATAACCCTGTAATGCCTTTATAGACCCTACCATTTCATATCCCCCACAGTTGTAAACTACAGGTATATTAGGCTTATATATATTAATGCTCTCTATAATTGCAGGAATAAAATGAGTACCGCTTACAAGGTTTATATTATTAACTTCCATTTCCTCCAGCCTTTTATAGCACTCTGCAAGCTGTTTTGGGGTTAACTCCTTACCAAAATTCTCCGTTGAAATTTTATAGTTTTGGCAAAAAACACATTTCATTACACAACCGCTAAAAAATATTGTGCCACTGCCCTTTTCACCGCTTATACAAGGCTCTTCCCACATATGCTTAGAAACCCTTGCAACTACAGGATTACTACCCATTTTACAAAAACCTTTTCCCTCTTGTAGTGTTCTGGTTGCATTGCATTTTCGTGGGCAAAGGGTACATTTATTGTTCAATTATAAAACTCCTTTGTTACTTGATATATGTTATAGTTTATTACTTTTTAGATATATGTCAAGAAATTTAGGTTTAGTTTCGCAAAAATTAGCATAAAAGTCACTATAAATGGAGGTACGTTATATGTTATAATTAGTATGTATATATTTTGCAAACCGCTTACCACGGGTAAGCACAACATTAAGGTAGGTATAATATGAATAACCCATTTTTAATTACCCAAGCCGACGGTAATAGGTATATAGACAGTAATTGTTCTTTAAATAAAATGGTAATTGCAAAAGCACCTGTTAGCGGTGTTGATGATTTTATAGAGGGTAAGGCTGTTTCAGAGATTTTCTCTATTGCTGTTGTCCGACAAAAAGTTAAAGAGCACTTACAGGAGTTGCAAATCCCACTAGATACCCCTGACAATCAATTAGCTACTTCACTGCTTAAATGTATGTATAGCGATAACCCTAAGGTGCTTGCCTGTGCCCAAGAGATAGCCAAGCTTTTTGGCAGAAGATTTGGGCTTATTTTGTTAACCCTAAAAACTGCATTACCTGAAAATCGTGCTGTTAGACCAGACTGGACTGAAAGTCACTGGGAATATTGGAACAAAATAGAGCATATTATAGCTGTTGGCGGTTTAACAAGTGGTAAATTTGGGGCTATATTAATTGAAGAAGCCGAAAAGGTATGCACAATTAATAACAAGCCTGCATATAAAATATCAGTATTTGAAAATGCCCCTTATATAGGCGTTATGGGCTGTGCAAAGCTACTTACAAATCCTAACGGTGTTAATGTTCTTATGGATTTAGGTCAAACTAACATTAAGCGTAGCATTGTAAAGCGAGAAAAGGGAGAAATAACATCTATAGAAAATTTAAATTCTCTTCCCTCTCAGTTTATGGAATGGAATATAAAGGACGATGCCGAACGCAAGCGACAGGCTACTTTATTACATCGCTACATAATAGAAGCCACTGTTGATGCTTATAAAAAAGCAACACGCCAAAACAACGTTGTTGATAATCACTTTATTTTAAGCATAGCAAGCTATACCCATAACGGAGAGCTTAACAGTAATCGTGGTGGCTATGCAAAGCTTACCGAGCTTTACAAAAATTATGGTTTATATTTACAAGAAGAGCTTTCAAGCGTATTAAAACAACCTGTTACAGTAACTTTGGTGCACGACGGAACAGCGGTGGCTCTTAATTTTAAAAACACCCCAAATTCTATTTGTATAACCTTAGGAACATTTCTTGGTGTAGGCTTTACCGACATCTTTTAACTAGGATATACTTTATATTGGGAATAATTTAATAATTTTTCCTATTAAAGCGATAAATGTCAAAAATATTGTTGACTTACATAAAATAGAAGTTTATAATTAAAGTGTTGCGTTATATATTTTTACTGTGATAGCAATTATATAATGCAAAAATAACTAACAGGTTTTTTATTTTTTAACATAGAAAGGATATGTATTATAATGAGTAGAGTTTACAATTTCTCAGCAGGCCCATCAGTGTTGCCTGAGTGTGTACTAAAGAAAGCAGCAGCAGAAATGCTTGACTATGAGGGTAGCGGACAGTCAGTAATGGAGATGTCTCATCGTTCAAAGATTTACGGTACAATTATCGAGGGCTGTGAGGCTCTTCTAAGAGAAGTTATGAACATTCCTGATAATTATAAGGTATTGTTCCTGCAGGGTGGTGCATCTACACAGTTTGCAGCTATTCCTATGAATTTAATGACTAAAAACGGTAAGGCTGACTATGTTGTTACAGGTCAGTGGGCTAAAAAGGCTGCACAAGAGGCTGGTAAGTATGGCGAGGTTAACATTGTTGCTTCTTCAGCAGACAAAACTTTCTCATACATTCCAAAGCTAGACGCATCTACATTCTCAAAAGATGCTGACTACTTCCACATTTGTATGAACAACACAATTTACGGTACAGTTTACAACGAACTACCAGACACAGGCGATGTTCCACTAGTTGCAGATATTTCTTCTTGCATTATGTCTGCTCCTATTGACGTTACAAAGTTTGGTGTACTATATGCAGGTGCTCAGAAAAACCTTGCTCCAGCTGGTTTAACAATAGTTATTGTTCGTGAAGATTTACTAGGCAAGGTTATGGATATTACTCCAACTATGCTTAATTGGGAAACTCACGCTAACAATGGTTCTATGTACAACACACCACCTTGCTATACAATATATGTAGCTAAGCTTGTTCTTGAGTGGATTAAGAACGATATTGGCGGTTTAGAGAAAATGTATGAGCTTAACAAGAAAAAGGCAGATTTACTATACAACTTCCTTGACAATTCTAAGCTATTCAAGGGTACAGTTGTACCTGAGGACCGTTCTCTAATGAATGTACCATTTGTTACAGGTAACGACGAGCTTGACGCTAAATTTGTAAAAGAAGCTGCTGAGGCTGGCTTAATCAACATTAAGGGTCACCGCTCAGTTGGCGGTATGCGTGCTTCTATCTACAACGCTATGCCTTACGAGGGTGTTCAGGCTTTAGTTGACTTTATGGCTGAGTTCGAGAAGAACAACGGTTAATCATAAGTTATCAACTACCGTATTCTATTCATTTGTGAAATGAAAATTAATATAAAATATTTTACATAAAGAAGGTAATTACCAATGTATAACATTCAAACACTTAACAAAATTTCATCTATTGGTCTTAACAGACTAGGTGACAACTATAGCTGTGCAGACGATATGCAAAATCCTGATGCTATTTTGGTTCGTAGTGCTTCTATGCACGATATGGATATGCCAAAGTCACTTCTTGCTATTGCAAGAGCTGGTGCAGGTGTAAACAATATTCCACTTGATAAGTGTAGCGAGCAGGGTATTGTAGTATTTAATACACCTGGTGCTAATGCTAACGCTGTTAAAGAGCTTGTACTTGCAGGCTTGCTAATGAGCTCAAGAAAGATTACAGCAGGTATTGAGTGGGCAAAAACTCTTAAAGGCAACGGCGATGCTGTTGGTAAAATGGTTGAAAAGGGTAAGAGCCAGTTTGCTGGCCCTGAGATAAAGGGTAAAACACTTGGCGTTATCGGTTTGGGTGCAATTGGTGCTTTAGTTGCAAACTCTGCTATTGCTCTTGGTATGGATGTAATCGGTTACGACCCATTCCTATCAGTAGACGGTGCTTTACAGCTTTCAAGACACATTACACACGTAACAAATCTTGACGATATTTTTGCAAACAGTGACTATATTACAGTACACGTACCACTAACACCAGACACAAAGGGTATTATCGGTGCAGAAAACATTGCAAAAATGAAAGACGGTGTTCGTATTCTTAACTATTCAAGAGCAGACCTATGCAACTCTGCTGATGTTGTTGCTGCTATTGAAAATGGTAAGGTTGCTTGCTATGTAACAGACTTTGCTACAGATGATTTACTAGATGTAGACGGTGTTATTGCAATGCCACATCTAGGTGCTTCTACTCCTGAAAGTGAAGACAACTGTGCTAAAATGGCTGCTGACCAGATTAAGGATTACCTAGAAAATGGTAACATTATTAACTCAGTTAACTTCCCTGCTGCTAAAATGGCAAGAACAGGCGATGTTCGTTACTGTATATTACACAAAAATATTCCATCTGTTCTTCAGAGTATTCTTTCATTTGTAAGCGAGCAAGGTGCAAATATTGAAAATATGGAAAACAAGTCAAGAAAAGACTACGCTTACACAATTATTGACGCAACAGGTGCTACAAAAGACCTTACAGCAAGCATTAAGGGTGTAGACGGTGTTATTCGTGTAAGAGTTATTAAGTAATTAATATCTAAAGTTTTAAAATATAAAATCATAAACTTATAATAAAAATAGCCTACCTTACTAATGGAAAGTACATAAGTAAGGTAGGCTCCTTTTTGTTTTTAGCCAAAAAGTATCCTGCTGTATAATGTTTTATAATTTTGTAAAAATAATTAGAATTTATTGTACTTATAGTTGACAATCAAAATTTTAAGTTATAGAATAATGTTAATAGAGGTGATTATATATGAACAATAACATTAATAATGAAAATCCAAAAAATATAGATTTAACAACTATAATTACTACTGCCATTCAAATTCCTGGTATAAAAATTACTAGAGAAGCTTTTTTAATGGAGCAGTTCAAAGATAAAGACCAAGATACTATTTCTTTAATAATAAAAAATGGACCAGTAGTAGCAGGTTGTGATAGAGAAGAGCTAAGAAGAAAAGCTCAAAATATTATAGCAGAATGTACAGCTTTTTCTACAAGTGCCTCATTCCTTGCAGGTTTACCTGGAGGCTTTGCTATGTTGGCAACTATGCCTGCTGATATGCTTCAATTCTATGGAGTTGCACTACGAATGGCTCAACAGTTGGTGTATCTATATGGTGAAGAAGATATGTGGTGCGGAAATACACCTGACCACAAAAAGGTTACAGATCAATTAATTTTGTACTGTGGAGTAATGTTAGGAGCATCAGGTGCAGCTCAAACAGTCTGCGTTGGCAAAACAAGCACTTAAAAAGATACCACAAAAAGCACTAACTAAAACATTCTATTACCCTATTATTCAGAGCATTTTAAAGTTTTTCGGTGTATACCTAACAAAAGGCTCTTTTGCCAAAGGTGTTGCTAAGGTTATTCCTGTTGTTGGTGCTGTAGTTTCCGGTGGTATTACATTAGCGTCTATACTCCCTATGGGCAATCGCTTGCTTGATACACTAGATAAAGCACATTTTGACTATAGCGACTCGGATATGGAAAAGGATATTGAGGAGATTATAGAAGTGTGTGCTAAGCTTGAAGAAGAAGAAGCAACTGATACAGAAGCTGAAACTGCTGATACTATAACTATTGAAAATGAAGAAACTGAAAGTTCTTCTATAGAGGAAAATATTATAGAAGTTAAACCTACAGAAGTAACAGTTACTCAAAGGGAAGAAACTAATATTGATAATTCTTCTGTAAATAAAACAAATAATACCGAATCTCAACCAATAGAAAAGATACTTGCTCAAATTGAAAAAACAAAAGAAATGTTGGATAAAGGTATAATCACCGAGGAAGAGTTCAGCATTATAAAATCAAAGCTAATCGCCCAAATATAATAAAACAAAAATACGTATAATTACCTGTTAATATTTAAGTTTTTAAATGTTATAAAGGCAAGGAGAGCAATTCTCCTTGCCTTTGTTTTGGTATTGGTTTCATTTTGGGTTACTCCAACTATTGACATAGAGCTGAAATCTTGTTGACTAACTACTTAATATTGGATATAATAAAAAGCTCAGTAAACCAAAGTTTACTGAGCTTTTTGGTGCGGGTGAAGGGACTTGAACCCCCACGTCTGCTGACACTAGAACCTAAATCTAGCGCGTCTGCCAATTCCGCCACACCCGC
>JAXJTR010000174.1:0-17948 GCA_036309465.1 Acutalibacteraceae bacterium | reverse complement strand
GCAGTTACATTACCACCAGTAATTGATACATTTCTACACTCGCCGGCATATAAAATGTTGTTGTAAGTTTTAGTAGAGCCTGATCCAATGCCAGGGCCAGATAATGAACCTCTAGCAGTTACAGTACCACCACTTATAGTAATATTGATAGCACTTCCGCTACCGTTTTGGTCTAAACCAATACCAACTAAATTTGGACCTCCGCCTATACCTGCGGCACCTGTATTTATAAATTGATTGGATTCATTAGAGTTAGAAATAGCCTCGATAACACCATCTTTGATTTCGATGTTGCAAGCGTCACCGCCTGCACCGCCACCAATTCCTGCACCACCTATACCGGCAACAGCTTTAAGATAACCGCCACCTTGAATAGTTAGTTTACCACTGGTTTCTATACCGCTTTTCTGAAGACCTGCACACTCATTACCACTTGTCAAATAGTTTTTACTACCAGCTTCTAAAGTGATTGTTACGTTACCTTTACTGTTATCTGCAATCTTAAAAGCAGCTTTAGCAGTATGACTAGCAACATTTATGTTTATGCCTCCAAAAGTAAGATTTGCTGAAACATCTTTATCTACAAGAATAGTATCTTGTGTTGCACGATTTTCATTTGCATTATAAATCAGCATTTTTTTGTCGGACATAATAGTAAGTACATTATTTTTGTAGCTGAAATCCTTGTCTTGTTCACCATTCCATATACGGAAATCACCTACATCTACAATCCAAGATGGATCTTCTGCACTTACAGACACAGAAGCGAATGGTATCATTGTCACAACCATTAAAATTGTGAGAATGACAGATAGGGTTTTTTTGATTTTTTTCATTTGCTTCTCTCCTTCCTAGAATAAAAAATTATAAAAAATATATATAAACAAAAGCATTACTGCTTTTGATTGCCTTTTGCCCTATCAATACCCTAAAATACTCATTGTTATGCACTATTTCAATTTTATTGTAACACAATATTTGCTAATTGAACAATACGTTTTTTGTGAATTAATCTTATCTGCGGAAAACTTTTTATCCTTTCAAAGTCTAATACTATATTTAGTTAAAAAATAGCAGATTTTCTACTTCGCTGTATACTATCTTTTAAGGAACTTACTTATAGATAAATATTAGCTTAGTATAAAATCTGCCAATAAATTTTTATTAATTTTAAATTGTGTTTATTATTTAATATTTTTGTTTAACAGTATCATTAGTTTAAAAGAGGTTTCATCGTGCTTTATTTCTACACTGCCACCATATTTATCACAGATACTTTTAATAGATGCTATGCCTACTCCTATTCTGCCTGATTTTTTTCTTGAAAAGATTTTGCCCTTTTCTTCAATAACAACACCGTCGTATGAGTTGCTTATAGTTATTGCCAATACATTTCCGATAGTTTTGGACTGTATGTCTATAAATCTGTTATCTTCAACCTTCATACAGCCTGCAACGGCATTATCTATTGCGTTGCCTAACAGCACACAAAGGTCAATATCAGCTATTCCGCTACTTTCAAATATTCCTTTTATGTTAAAGCTTATATTGTTTTTCTTTGCTGTTGCATAATAGCTGTACAAAACTCCGTCTACAGCTCCGTTGCCAGTATAAGGTATTTCTGCTTCTTTGTCCTGAACTTGTAAAAGCTCGTTACAATATTCCATAAGCCCTTCTCTGTTTTGGGTTTCGCAAAAATGCTCTATAGCCAAAAGATGATGCTTAAAGTCGTGCTTAAATTTTCTTTGCTCTGCTACTTTTTCCGAAAGAACTGTATAATACTCTTTTTGCTTATTATATTGTGCCTGCATAGCTAAATTTTCTTCTACACGCTTATAATCATCTGCAATGCTTCTGCAAATAAATACTGTTGCTATGGTAATAAGAACGTTGTTAATTACTGTATCAAAATCTTTAACATGAACATTATTAGGTATTAAAATAAAGCTGGCATAAAACATTACATAAGGAATAAGCCAAATATTTTTCCAATATACATCAGATTCAATATTTAAAAATGGAGTTACAGTACTTATCAGTTGGTATTTTACGTATGGATAACTAATTGCAAATAAAATAACCATTAACACACAAATTAGTATGTATGATAATAATGTGCCTATTGTAATAAAAGAATTTATTATGTACATTTCTATGGTGAATATTGTGAGCATTATTATTTCAATAAGTCCACAGGTAAAAAGGTGCTCTCTAATATGTTTTTTTATTACAATTATGTTTACAAGAGTAAGAGCAACGTCGTATACAACAAATGAATTTTTTAGAAAGAACAATTTTATATCAAGGTGATAACACGATATTAAGTTGATTGCAAAAAATAAAAGTAACATTATTGAATGAGATATAACAAGCACCTTTTTTTGCTTTTTGGTTATTATATTTTCAAAGGGCAAATATCGCATTACAGTAGTTGCAGTGTTTGCCAACATACAGGCTAATGAGCTTAAAAGTATATCCATTTATTTTATCACCGCCTTGTTAAATCAAAGCATATTTAATACGCTGTTATTTTATTAATTGTTTTTAGCATTAAACATTGTTTTCCATTGGTAATCAGTATACGCTTTTTTTACATTTTCACGCTCATTACGACTTATAGAAAGCACAATGCCATTATTTAAAATTAGTTTATCAGTAGGAACATTAGCAATTTCTCGCAACGCTACCAAAGCATAGCGTACAGGCTTTATAAAATCGTAAGGTAAAAGAGCATTTGCCAGTTCTGTCATAGACATATTGGCTGTAATATCACCTGAATTAGTATGTATTATACATTTGTGGTTGGAGGATTCTACATATAGTATATCTTTAATATAAATAGTTTCTTCTGTTCTTCCAACTTTAACTGTTAAGGTTTTAAGCGATACAATTCCTGAAAAAAATCTATCCAGCACTTGTAGGAATTTTTCTTTTACCAAAGGCTTTACAAGGTAATAAAGTGCCGATACATCATAAGACTCTGCTGCAAATTCTGTGGAGGTACTGCAAAATATAATTTGTAAAGAACGATTTTTCTCTATAAGCTTTCTGGCAGTTTCCATTCCGTTAATTTTGTCCATATATATATCAAGCACAGCAAGGCTATAGCTATTAATTTCCGAGTCCAAAAACTCTTCTCCGCATTGAAATTCGTCTATTTTTGCAACAAGCTGATTTTGGTCAAGGTATTCTGATATATATGCTTTTATCAGCTTTCTGTCTGTTGGGTTGTCGTCACATATAGCGATTTTTAAAATGTTTTTTTCATTCATTATATCACCTCCCACTGTTATTTATCTTTATTTTATCAGAAGTTTTGACATATTTCAATAAAAATTATATAAATTTTTATGCACTTTATCAATGTACAACGTTAGCTTACCATTGAAATGTATTGTGTTGCAATTCCACGAATATATGTTAACATCTGTGCTAAATACAATATTTGTTGCTTTTACATATAAAAAACTCCTTGTTTTACAAAGTTACATTGTGGGTAGTTGTAAAACAAGGAGATGTATATTTTTAATGTACAGTATATAACAAAATGATTTTGATATTTTTATTAAATATCTTTGGCTTTCATACGCTCAAGCTCTTCTTCGTCGTGTTTTTTAGATTTTGAATACCCAAAAAACCATTCAACACAAAGTCCAACGGCACCCAAAATACCGTATAGTACAGGTTCAAAAGAATGTTGTTGAATTGCAAAATAAGATAGTATAATCAAAATTATAGCAGGCAAAATTACGCCTAGTAGTCGTTTCTTTTTTAGACCAAAGCTATACTGTAAGCCTATAACCACAAGAAAACATATTAATCTAATTAAGTTCATTATTTTTTACCTCTTTCTTTTTTATATTTGTCAATTATAATTTTTGCTGTTTCTAAATCAATTCTAGAGTCAACAGCTAATCCTTTAATAAACACAGTGAAAGGTTCTTCCTCTTTTTGTTCGTTTAATTCTATACGTTGTATCAATTTGTCTAAGCGTAGTCGTACAGTTGGATAAGAAACTTCGTATAGTTTTGCAATTTCTTTCAAGGAACCTGACTTTAACACAAAGTTTTTTAAAAAATTAACATCTTCTGCTTCCAGTGCAAGTATCCATTGTGGCACTTCGTCGATTTTCATTTTATGTTTCCTTTCTTTTTATCTTTAACAATATTAAGTATAACATAAATAAAATTAAAGTCAATACTTAAATTAAGTTAATTTATTTAATATTTTTAAGATGTTGTAACATTCTTAATGGTGTTGCGTATATAATTATCTAATAAATTTTAATTTACTACAATAAAGTGATTGACAAAACGGTGCTTTTATAAGTATACTGTAAGGTGACAAATTGATTGTTTTTATTTGTTTTTGTAACTTTTATATTTATATTGGAGGTGCATAAATTGAGTGAAAAACCAATTGTTTCATTAAAGGATATTGAATTGTCCTTTGACGGTGAGGTAATACTTGACAAAATTAATCTTGATATAAAAGACAGAGAGTTTATAACTCTGTTAGGACCAAGTGGATGTGGTAAAACTACCACTCTTAGAATAATAGGTGGCTTTTTAGAGCCAGACAGTGGTGATGTTTTCTTTGACGGAAAGCGTATTAATAATGTTCCGCCAAATAAGCGTAATGTAAACACTGTGTTTCAAAAATACGCTTTATTCCCACATCTAAATGTGTATGAAAATATAGCCTTTGGCTTAAAGTTGAAAAAAATGCCAAAAGATGAAATAGATAAGGCTGTTAAAAAGATGCTTGCAGTTGTAGATTTAAAGGGTTACGAAAAAAGACCTATATCTAAACTGTCTGGTGGTCAGCAACAGCGTGTAGCCATTGCAAGAGCTTTGGTTTGCGACCCTAAGGTTTTATTACTTGACGAGCCTTTAGGTGCTTTAGATTTAAAGCTGAGAAAAGATATGCAGATAGAGCTAAAACAGCTACAGCATCAGCTTAAAACCACATTCGTATTTGTTACCCACGACCAAGAGGAGGCACTTACAATGTCTGACCGTGTTGTGGTAATGAATAATGGCAAAATAGAACAAATCGGCTCACCAACAGATATTTACAACGAGCCTGCAAATGCCTTTGTTGCTGATTTTATTGGTGAAGCTAATATTCTTAACGGAATAATGAAAGAAGACTATGTTGTTATTTTACAGGGCAAAGAGATAAAATGCTCCGATGCTGGCTTTGGTAATTATAAGCCCGTTGATGTTGTTATTCGTCCTGAAGATATAGATGCCTGTGAGCCTGAAAAAGGCTTGCTTACAGGTGTTGTTAAAGATGTAGTTTTCAAGGGTGTTCACTACGAAATGCAGGTTGACTGCGACGGTTGTTTATGGCTTATTCACAGCTATACAGCAGAGCCTGTTGGTAAAAAGATTGGTATGACCTTTACCCCTGAGAATATCCATATTATGAATAAGCTGTTCCCAACAGAAAATAACATTTTCACTGCTGTTGTAACAAGCTGTGACGAAGAAGAAAACTCTATGGAGATAGAGGTAGAGGAAAATACCATTCAGGTTAAGGGTCACTGCTTCCCAGAGGGTTCACAGCTGGAAATCACCTTACCACCGTCTAACATTTATGTTGCTGGTGACGGTAACGGTCAGCTAGAGGCTTATATAGTTTCTGTTATCTATAAGGGTGAATATAACGAAATTATTATGGAAACAGAAAATCATAAATGGCTTATGACAAGCGAACAAGATGAACAGGTAGCAACTACAGCACCTATTTGCTTTAACTTTGATAATGCACATTTCACTTTGTGTAATAATGAAGTGGGAGGTGACAGCAAATGAAGTCAAAAGCACCTGCTTACCCATATTTAATATGGATGCTTATTTTCACCGTTATCCCACTGATAATGGTTGTGTACTATGCTTTTACCGACAAAAGCGGTAACTTTACCTTACAGTCATTTGCAGACAGCCTATTTTATACAGATGTTTTTATACGCTCCTTATGGATTGCTTTAATTTCAACAGCTATTTGCCTGTTGCTGGCATATCCGTTAAGCTATATAATGTCACGAGCAAAAAAGAGCACTCAAAGTGTGCTTACTATGCTTATTATGTTGCCAATGTGGATGAACTTTATTTTAAGAATTTATGCGTGGGTGCTTTTATTACAGAATGACGGCTTGGTAGATATAGGCGTTAAACTGTTAGGACTTGATGTGCCGTTGCTGGGCAATGCCGGTGCAGTTGTGCTTGGTATGGTTTACAACTTTTTACCTTATATGGTGTTGCCTATTCATTCAGTTATGCTAAAAATCGACAACAACCTAATAGAGGCGGCTGACGATTTAGGTGCAAATAAAATAAAAGTGTTCTCTAAGGTTGTGTTACCTTTAAGTATACCGGGTATTATCAGCGGTATAACAATGGTATTTGTACCAACAGCCAGTACATTTTTAGTTGCTCAGTACCTTGGTGGTACAGGCGATAAGATGATTGGTGACGTTATCGAGAATATTTTTATGAGAGATAAAAATGTAGGCTCTGCCATTTCCTTGGCTCTTATGGTTATTATATTGGTATTTATTATCATTATGAATAAGTTTGGTGATGAGGAGGTTGCGGTAGCGTGAAAGGTAAAAGAAAAATTGGCTCTAAAATATATATAGCACTTGTAATGATTTTTCTTTATTTACCTATTGCGGTGCTTATACTTTATTCCTTTAACAATGGTAAAACCTCTGTGTGGAAAGGCTTTACTTTAAAATGGTATTTTGAGCTTTTTGAAAACGATGCTATTATGACATCTCTGTATAATTCCCTTATAATAGCGGTGTTAGCGGCAATTTTTGCAACCTTATTGGGTACTATGGCGGCTATAGGTATTTACAATATGAAAAAGCCTGTAAGAAGCTTAGTTACTAATGTTTCTAACTTTCCTATAATTAATCCCGAAATTGTAACAGGTGTATCTTTTATGCTGCTGTTTGCCTTTTTAGGTGGATTGCTTCAGTTTGAAATGGGCTTTTGGACAGTGCTAATAGCACATATAAGCTTTTGTACCCCTTATGTAATATTAAATGTAATGCCAAAGCTAAGGCAAATGGATAAAAGTATTTACGAAGCGGCCTTAGACCTAGGCTGTAATCAACGACAGGCATTTTTTAAAACTGTTATACCCGAGATTATGCCTGGCATAATTTCAGGTATGCTAATGTCTTTTACATATTCTTTGGACGACTTTGTTATTACATATTTTACAAGAGGTGCTAAATTTCAAACATTGCCTATAGAAATATATACAATGCTAAAGCGTAGAATTTCACCAACAATAAATGCTTTGTCTACATTGTTGTTTGTTGTAACAATTGCAATACTTTTGGTTGTAAATATAAGAGAGCGAAAGGCTGAAAAAGCTGCCCAAAGCAGATAAAGGAGAATAAAAATGAAAATGAAAAGATTATTAAGTGTTATTTTATGTGCAACACTTACTGCTTCAATAGCTTTAATTTCTACAGGCTGTGGCGGAGAAACTAAGGAAGAAATTAATGTATTTAACTGGGGCGAGTATATCTCAAACGGTGAGGAAGATACTCTTGATGTAATAGCCGACTTTGAGGAAAAATATAATGTAAAGGTAAATTATACAAATTACGAGTCTAACGAAGAAATGTATAATATGCTTAAAGACAGTAACTCCTCTTATGATGTTATTATCCCATCTGATTATATGATTAGTAAGCTAATTGAAGAGGACAGATTGGAAAAAATTAATTTTGAGAATGTTCCTAATGCTTCTAATCTTATGGAGAAATACAAGAAAACAGAATTTGACCCAACAGGTGAATATTCTGTGGCTTATTCTTGGGGTGTAGTTGCACTTGCTTATAACAAAACTATGGTTTCTGAAAAACCAACAAGCTTTGCTTCTTTGTGGGACGAAAAGTATAGCGGTAACATTCTTATGTTTAACAACTCAAGAGATGCTATGGCTATTGCAATGAAGCTAAAGGGTATTACTCCTACATCGGTAACTAAAAAGGATATCGACACAGCTTCAGCATACCTTACAGAGCAAAAACCTATACTTAAAAAGTATGTAATGGATCAGGTTTTCACCGAGATGGAGGGCGACCAAGCGGCTCTTGCACCTTATTACGCAGGTGATATTGCGGCTATGATGGGTAATAACGAAAATCTTGATTATGTTTTGCCAGAGGAAGGCTCTAACCTGTTTATTGATTCTATGTGTATTCCAAAAACTACACAAAATAAAGAGCTTGCAGAAAAGTTTATAAACTATATGCTAGAGGCAGAGGTTGCTAAGGCTAATGCTGAATATATTGGTTATTCAACACCTAATCAGGCGGCTTACGAGTTACTTGACGATTCTGTAAAGAACAACCAGCTTGTTTATCCATCAGATGAATATCTTGCAAAATGTTATACATTTGCTAATCTTCCACAAGATGTATACGATTATATGCAAGACCAATTTTTAAAGGTTCAATCATAATTTTATAAAAAAGTGCTAAGGCTATTTTGTTAGCTTTAGCACTTTTTGTGTTTGTTCCAAACCTTATAAACAAATTAACCATTATAATTTAAAATTATTTTTATGTATCTATTTGCTGTAGAGCTTATACGTGTTAAAAGCCTTAAAAATAGTAAAATGCAAAAAACGCTTACAAGCTGATAACTTAGTGTAGTAAGGCTAAAGTTATATAGTAACTTGAAATAATGTATAGATTAAATAAAAATTAATCGTTAGATTTTTAATTTTGTTAATATTTAATTAATTGTTCATTAATATTTAGTCTATGGGATCATTTGCATATTGTCTAAATAAAATCACTTTAATTGTGCAAAATATAAAATTTAATAGTTATGTAGATGAAATTTTAAGATTGTTATTGCATAATTTAAAGTAGCGTGGTAAAATGACAAACAAGAGGTGACATTTGTTGTAGATAATGTGTATTTTCGACAAATACCTTAAAAGGAAAGAAAAATATTCTTAAATGAAAAAAGGAGAGAACGACAATGAACAAGTTTTCTAAAATAGCTGCTGTATTTATGGCACTTTGCATTAGTGCATCAGCAGTAGCTTTAACAGGTTGCGAGGGCTCAAAAAGCACAGGCAGTAGCTCAACAGGTGATTCTTCATCAAAGCTAGATAGCTCATCTAAGGTTGATACATCAAGCGTTAAAGAGATTTATTACCTAAACTTTAAGCCAGAAATTTCTGAAAAATACACAGAAATTGCTAAGAAGTACGAGGAAGAAACAGGCATTAAGGTTAAGGTTTCTACAGCTGCTTCTGGTGAGTATGAGAAAACTCTTACAACACAGATGGCTAACGCTGATTCAGCTCCATCAATTTTCCAGATTAACGGTCCTGTAGGTTACGAGAACTGGAAAGATTATTGTGCTGACCTATCAGGTACAGAGCTATATGATTCTCTATCAGATAAGTCATTGGCTGTAACATCAGGCGAGGGCGTTTACGGTGTTCCTTACGCTGTTGAGGGTTACGGTATTATCTATAACAACGCTATTATGAAGAAGTACTTTGAGTCTGATAAGAAGACAACAGAGTACAAGAGCATGGACGAAATTAAGAGCTATGACGCTCTAAAGGCTGTTGTAGAGGATATGACAAAGTTGTCAAAAGACCTTGGCATCAAGGGCGTATTTGCTTCTACATCACTAAAAACAGGTGACGACTGGAGATGGCAGACTCACCTAATGAACCTACCTCTATTCTATGAGTTCAACACAGAAACAGGTAGCTCAATCACAAACTGTCTAAATGCTAAAGAGCTAGAGTTTAAGTATGCAGACAACTTTAAGAATGTATTTGACCTATATATCGAAAATTCTTGCACAGAGAAGAACCAGCTAGGTTCTAAGACTGTTGACGAGTCTATGAGTGAGTTTGCTCTAGGTCAGGTTGCAATGGTTCAGAATGGTAACTGGGCATGGGGTCAGATTTCAGGCACAGAAGGCAATGTAGTTGCTGAGTCTGATATTAAGTATCTTCCAATCTACTCAGGTACAGAGAACGAGGCTAATCAGGGTCTATGTATCGGTACAGAGAACTACTTTGCAGTTAACAGCCAGTCTGATCCAGCTGTTCAGCAGGCTTCTATCGACTTCCTAGAGTGGTTGTTCTCATCTGATTACGGTAAGAAGGCTGTTGTAGAAGAGCTAGGCTTTATTGCTCCATTTACAACATTTAAAGAAGACGAGAAGCCAAGCGATCCTCTAGCTA
Organism: Acutalibacteraceae bacterium; assembly: GCA_036309465.1. Classification (GTDB taxonomy): domain Bacteria; phylum Bacillota; class Clostridia; order Oscillospirales; family Acutalibacteraceae; genus CAG-964. Next base: position 7,697 of record JAXJTR010000174.1, on the reverse strand, counting down.
AGGAAGTTCTAAGCTGGATGGAGAAAGATGGCGTAGAGTCAGTAGTATGGACATTCGCTGGTATCCCAAGTGAGCAGTGGAAGAACGACTTCGGTGCAGGTCTTCTACAGTATGCACAGGGTCAGAAAGAGTGGACAGCTGTTGTTGATGACGCTAAGGCTTCTTGGAAAGCAGAAGTTGAGATGAAGGAAGAGGCATAATTCCTAATCTATAAGTAAAATCAATAATAAAAGTCTCACACTCCCGCATCCATAGGGTGCGGGAGTGATGTGCACTATAAACCTTTTAGTATTTTTATAGGTTCTTGGGCAAATATTGACAAAATAACTAAATTTTAGTAAAGTTTTTTAAGATTTGCGGTTCAATATTAGAGCCTTCGTGAGATATTAAAGGGTAAAACCCTTTAATAAAATATTTTCTCAATATTTGCATTATAGAGCCTTTGTATAAAGGAGGAGTAGTAATGCAAAAAGCGATAAAAAGATGGTTTCCACTGTTTGTTGTTCCAACAGTTATAGCCTTTATTATTTCCTTTATCGCACCATTTATAATGGGTATATATTTATCTTTTACAAAATTTAAGGTTATTACAAATGTAAAGTGGGTTGGCATTAACAACTATATAAAAGCTTTTCAGGACAGTAGTTTTATAGATGCGTTGTGGTTTACTGTAAAATTTACTATTGTTTCTGTTATTACAATCAATGTTATTGCTTTCTGTTTAGCTTTACTTTTAACAAAGGGCTTTAAGGGAACAAACTTGTTTAGAACAGTATTCTTTATGCCTAACCTTATAGGCGGTATTGTACTTGGTTACATTTGGTTGATGATTATTAATGGCGTGTTGTCATTCTTTGGTGTATCAATTACCTACGACGCTTCCTATGGCTTCTGGGGCTTGGTAATACTTATGAACTGGCAGTTAATAGGCTATATGATGATTATTTATGTCGCCGGTATACAAAATGTATCGCCTGATTTACTTGAAGCTGCCGACATTGACGGTGCAAATAATTGGCAGAAGCTTATAAAAATTACAATTCCACAGGTAATGCCATCAATTACAATTTGTACATTCCTAACATTAACTAACTCATTTAAGCTATTCGACCAAAACCTTGCTTTAACAGCAGGTGCTCCTGGTAAAGAAACTCAAATGCTTGCACTTGATATTTATAACACCTTCTATGGTCGTGTAGGTTATCAGGGTGTTGGTCAGGCTAAGGCTGTTGTATTCTTTATTATTGTTGCTATTATCGCATTAGCACAGCTTTACTTTACACGCAGTAAGGAGGTTGAAAGCTAATGGCTGAATATAATTATAAAGAACCTGAAATTAATGTTCCTGTTCAGACTCCTGTTGTTGGTGATAAGCCTGCAAACACTAAAGAGCCTGAAAGAAAAAAGACAGTTGTTAAGGTGGTTTCAGAGGATAAAAAGCCAAAAGCAAAGATGAAGCCAAAGGATATTCCTTTTATCTTGCTTTTAACAGTTCTTGCTGTTATATTTATAGCACCAATTTTGTTGGTGTTAATGAACTCTTTTAAGGGTAAACTATATGTAGGTACAGAGCCTTTTGCTTTCCCTACTGCTGAATCTTTCTATGGTTTAAATAACTATATAGAGGGTATCCAAAAAATAGGATTTTTCGAGTCATTCTTTACATCTGTGTTTATTACTGTATTTGCAGTATTGTTAATTGTATTATGTACATCTATGTGTGCGTGGTTTATCGTAAGAGTAAAAGCGTGGTACACTAAGGTTTTGTATTTGCTTTGTGCATTCTCTATGATAGTACCATTCCAAATGGTTATGTACCCAATGACACAGGTTGCTGCAACACTAAAGCTAAATAATCCTGTTGGTATTATATTTGTATACCTTGGCTTTGGTGCCGGCTTGGCTGTATTTATGTTTGTAGGCTTTATTAAGAGTGTTCCACTAGAGATTGAAGAAGCTGCTATGATAGACGGTTGTGGCCCTGTAAGAACATACTTCTTAGTTGTTTTCCCAATTCTAAAGCCAACAGCTATTACAGTTGCTATTCTTGATGCAATGTGGATTTGGAACGACTATTTGTTGCCATATCTACTATTAAATACATCAGAAACAAAAACATTGCCAATGGCTATTCAATACTTAAGAGGCGGTTACGGTTCTATTGATATGGCTAATATGATGGCTATGATTGTGCTTTCAATTATTCCAATTATTATCTTCTACCTAGTTTGTCAGAAGTATATTATCAAGGGTATAGTTGCAGGTGCTGTAAAGGGATAATTTTTAATAATTATGTCTTTATCCTAATGTAAATTGAATTATAATAAAAATTATAACGGCTGTTATACCTTGTTTGGTGTAACAGCCGTTTAGTTGTGATATTAGCAATTTGATTAAAAGTTTAACTCAAAGTGCTATAATTTATCATTAAATATTCATTTCAGGATTATCTGTCCTCATTAAAATATAGTCTATGGAAACATTAAAATAGTCGCAGATAGCAATTAGGGTTTCGTAATCCGCCTGTCTTGCTCCGCTTTCATAACGACTTATTGTATTTTGATTCATACTTAAATCCATTGCCATTTTTAACTGAGTAATACCTTTTTGTTCACGCAGTTGCTTTATTCTTGTTTGTGTTGCCAATAATCTCACCTTGACATTAGTATACCAAAATGGTATACTAATAATATCCCGATTTGGTATGTTACAAAAAAGGGGGATTTTATATTGAAATTAGTATTAGAGATTATTTTGGTTGTAATAATGGCTTCAATATTTGTGGGATATAATGCAATGGGAATGACTAGTGCGTTTTGTGTTTTTTTGCAAACAGTTTTAACAGGTTTTGGTGTTCTTTATATAATCCTTTATATATTTGAAGTAAATGTTGGATTAGGTAAGTTATCTGTAAACCCTGTGCTTAACAAGACTACTATGGGATTAATGGTAATTTCAAAAATGAATAGAAACTTTATATTAGTAGCGTTTGCTGCCATTGTGATAAAATCTATTATTACAGCATTTCAATTACTTGCGGCAGGAAAATTAGGCTGTCAAGTGATAATGGGATTTTTTCTTATTTTTTTAACCTTTGGTTTTCTTGCGTTAATATGGTTTTTGTTTATGTTTATTTCTAATAAAGTAGATAAGCTTTCTATTCAATATTTTACAAAAAAGAACTTAATACCCATTGCTGGTTTAAATATAATAATTTCTCGATTATTTTTTGCTATTATCCAGTCTCTTGTAGCTTTTTTTAGTGAAACCCACGAAGTAGCAAATGTGTTGTTTAACAATATCCCACTTGTCAGTGATTTGTTTGATGAGGCGGTGTTGTTTAACTATATATATGACCTGTTTTTACAAAGCAGATAAGTCACTAAAAAATAAGGAGTGAATTTTATGTCTTGTCCAAAATGTCAAAGTAATAACATAAGCTATCAAGCAGTATCAGAAAACAAGAAAAGAGGTTGCCTTAGCATACTACTTTATGTAGCACTTCTATGTGTGCCTGTAATAGGTTGGATTGCATTATTCAAGCTATTACAAGGTAAAAAATCAAAAACAATTACATACGCAGTATGTCAAAATTGTGGCAATCGTTGGAAAACAACAAGTAAATAAGTAAATAATGCACTGGTTTATATTTAAAATATAGGCTGGTGCATTTTATTTTGACTAACAAAAAATAATGTTGCTAAATAGCAAAAAAACAGTGTGTTACACTATTTACTTTAATAAAATGATGTGTTACAATAAATGTATAATAAAGTAGCTATAGGCTAAAATCGGAGGAATAAAAATGAAGAAAACTCTATCAATATTATTAACTGCAATTATGATGACAAGTGCACTTGCAGGTTGTGCAGGTAACACAGCTACTACTGATACTAATTCTAACGCTAATACTAACACAAATGCAGACAGCAACGCATCAGCATCAACAAAAGAGGACAAATCTTGGGAGGAAGTTCAAAACGCAGGTCAGTTTATACTTGGTCTTGATGATAGCTTCCCTCCAATGGGATATACAGATCCTGAAACAGGCGAAATTGTAGGCTTTGATATAGACCTTGCAAAAGAAGTGTGTAAAAGACTTGGTATTAAGCTTGTAACACAGCCTATTAACTGGGACACAAAGGAAATGGAGCTTGATAACGGTAACATTGACTGTATTTGGAATGGATTTACATATACAGAAGAAAGAGCAGAGCAGATGAATCTTTCACAGGCTTATATGAAGAATACACAGGTTATTATGGTTAAAAACGATTCTAATTATAGTGTAAGAGGAGATCTATCAGGTAAAACAGTAGCTGTTCAAACAGGTTCATCTGGCGAAAATGCTGTAAACGGAACAGAAGATTTTAAAAATTCTTTAGGTAATGTTATTTCAACTGATACATATCTAAATGCTATTATGGAGCTTGACAATGGTACAGTAGATGCTGTTGTTCTAGATGAAAAGGTAGCAGAAACATATACAAAAGACGGTAATAAGTATAAGCTTCTTAAAAAGAATGGTGCAGATGACTACCTAACTGAGGAAGAGTATGTAATCGGCTTTAGAAAGAACGACGAAGCTTTAAAGAATAAGGTTATAGATACACTAAAAGAAATGGCTGCTGACGGTACAACAGCTAAAATTTCTACAGATTGGTTTGGCGAAGATATAACAACATTAAAGTAATTAAAAATCTGGGTGGGCAGATTAAATGCCCACCTGTTTCTATTTGAGGTGAATGTTTTGAATTATGAAATATTGCTGACAAAAATGTTGGAGGGTACAGTAACGTCGCTGGAAATATTTTTCCTTACATTGCTGTTTTCACTTCCACTGGGGTTAATACTGTGTTTGGGCAGAATGTCTAAGATAAAGTTAATTCAATTACCTGTAAAGCTTTATTTGCTTATTATGCGTGGTACTCCATTAATGCTACAGCTTGTATTTATATTTTACGGTTTAAAACCACTGTTTGGCATACAGGTAGACCGTTTTCCTGCGGCAATTATAGCTTTTTCTCTTAACTATGCGGCTTATTTTGCAGAAATATTCCGTAGCGGAATGGAAAGTATACCAAAGGGTCAATACGAAGCGTCAAAGGTTTTGGGTTTATCAAAGCCACAAACATATTTTTCTATAGTTCTTCCACAGGTAATAAAACGAATTTTACCTGCTATGGGTAACGAGTTTATAACCTTGGTAAAAGATACCTCTTTAGCTAAGGTAATTTCTGTTGTAGAATTAATGAAGGTTACCACCGATTTTGTAAATTCGGCTGTAAGTGTAGTACCTTTTGTTGTAGCGGCATTGTTCTATTTGATAATGAACGGTGTAGTAACAGCAGGCTTTAGCTTTGCAGAGAAAAAGCTTGATTACTATCGCTAAGGGAGGTTTATATTTATGAATAAAATGGTAGAAGTAAAAAATATAAAAAAATCCTTTGGCAAGCTTGATGTTTTAAAGGATATTTCTCTTGATGTGCTTGAGGGTCAGGTACTTGCTATTATTGGACCATCAGGCTCAGGTAAAAGTACACTTTTAAGATGTATAATGAATTTAGAAACTATCGACAGCGGAGAAATTCAAATTTGTGGCGAAAAATTGGTTACCAACAACGAAAAAGGTATTGCAGTATATGCACCTAAAAAGGATTGCCAAAAAATAATGCTGTCACTAGGGTTGGTGTTCCAAAACTTTAATTTATTCCCACATTTAAGCGTGCTTGAAAATATAACCCACGCACAAACAATGGTTTTAAAAACACCAAAAGAGCAAGCCGAAAAAATTGCTATGGAGCTACTTGAAAAAATGGGACTTGCCGACAGAGGCGACGCATACCCTTATCAGCTTTCAGGCGGACAGCAACAGCGTGTATCAATAGCACGAGCAATGGCACTAAAACCACAGGTTTTACTGTTTGACGAACCAACCTCTGCTCTTGACCCAGAGCTAACAGGAGAAATACTAAAGGTTATTCGTCAGTTAGCAACAGAAAAAATGACAATGGTTATAGTAACCCACGAAATGAACTTTGCTAAAAATGTAGCTGATAATATAATTTTTATGGATAATGGCTATATAGTAGAAAAAGGTACTCCAAAATATGTATTTGAAGAATCTAACAATGAAAGAATAAAAGAGTTTTTATCTAAATACGAAGCGGATTAACAGAGGTGAATTTGTATGCTGAAATATATCAAAGCAACCCAAAAGGATGCAGGAGTAATATTTAATTTAGTTCAGGATACAATTAAAACAGTTTACCCTAAATATTATCCCAAAGAAGTAGTCGATTTCTTTTGCCAGCTACACAGCCAAGATAATATTTTGAACGATATTAAGGCAGGTTCAGTTGGAATATTGCTCAAAGAAAACATAATCCTTGGAACAGGTAGTTACAAAGATAACCATATAACAAGGGTTTATGTTTCGCCAAGGTTTCAAAAACAAGGCTTTGGCAGTTATATTATGCAGTGTTTAGAAAATGAGATTAGCACAAAATACAATACCGTGTATTTAGATGCTTCTCTGCCTGCAAGTCATTTATATGAAACAAGAGGCTATAAAACTGTAGAGCATAAAAGGTGGGCAGTTGAAAATGGTGTTGTATTGGTGTATGAGATTATGGAAAAAACACTTAACAATACAATAACTGATATTAATGCTTAAAAAATGGATTTTACAGCTTGTTAAATTATTAGTATAAGGTGGCAATTATGCAGGATAAACATTCAGAAATAAAAATATCTCTTAAAGATGAAGAGTGGACTTTTGAATATACAAACCACCACAGAGAAATTGTAAGAGCAATTGTTTTTGATGATTTTGGTTATTTTTATTTTGTTCGAGCAGAACGCAACGACGATTTTGGAGAAGCTGTAATAATCGAAACAGCCGGTGGTGGAGTTGAACAGGGAGAGGACTATCACACTGCGATTTCCAGAGAGCTTAAAGAAGAATTAGGAGTAAATGTTGACATATTATGCAAAATAGGCGTAGTTGATGATTACTATAATCTAATCCACAGGCATAATATAAACAATTATTATCTTTGCAAGGTTACTTCTTTTGGCGAAAAAAATTTGATGCAAGATGAAATTGAGGATTTCCACTTGTCTACATTAAAATTGACATACAATGAAGCTGTAAACGAATATAAAAAGCGTTCCATAACAAAGCTTGGCAGACTTGTATATAACCGAGAAATGCCTGTATTGCAACAGGCAAAAGTAATTATGGATAGTTTGAAACTTAGCAAAGAATAACAGATTAACATAAATACATCTAAACAACAAATTTAACGGGAGGTTTTATTGTATGAAATACAATACAGCTAACGCAAAACTGATTAAAAAAGAAGAAATAGCAAAGGGTATGTTCGACTTTTTGCTGGAGTGTCCTGAGCTTGCTTGTAAGGCACAGGCAGGACAGTTTGCACATATTGCAGTGCCTGGCAAAACCTTACGCAGACCTATATCTATTTGCGATGCAACTGATACAACCCTTAGAATAGTATTTCAGGTTAAGGGCGAGGGCACAGATATATTATCAAAGTCAAAGGTTGGCGACGAAATAGACATACTTGCACCTTTAGGCCATGGTTTTGAAATTCCACAGGGTAAAAAGGTTGCCTTTGTTGGTGGTGGTATTGGTGTTCCGCCTATGCTATACAGTGCAAAACAGGCTAGCG
>JAXJTR010000173.1:0-28656 GCA_036309465.1 Acutalibacteraceae bacterium | reverse complement strand
TTAAAGAATAAGTAAACAAATCCTAAAAAAGAACCTAGTGCAATTCCTACAAATGCCGCAGAAACGGTATAAGATGCCAAAGAATTTTGGAACATTTTTGAATCTGTCATTATCTGACCAAACAATGTGCCACTTTCGGTATACTCTTTTGTGCCTATAAAATTAACAACATAAGCCAGTGACAATCCTACAACAAGTTTTCCTGCTACTTCTATAATTTCTGAAACAGCTGTTGGAACCATATATCGCATACCTTCAAAATACCCACGATATATTGACATTAAACAGCCAAAAAATACAATTGGAGCAAGTGTATATACCGGTAGCTGTACAAATGAATTACCTATCATATTAGAATAGGCACCACTTAAAGCTACCATAAGTAAAAAGCATAATAATCCTGTAGTTACAAAGAACGGTATTGATATTTTGTGTAGTTTACGAACATCGTTATATTTCTTTTTAGATACATATTCAGATACCATTCTTGATAAAGCAATAGGAAAACCTGCTGATGCTACTGTAAAAATAACATTATATAGCTCATAGGCACTATTAAACAAACCATTACCAACGCCATCTACAACATTTGCAAACAGCACTTTGAAAAGCATACCTATAACTTTAACAACCATAATACTTATGGTTAAAATCATAGCACCTTTAACAAATGATTGTTGACCTATACCTTTTTCCTCTTCATTAGTTTTTTCTTTTTGAGATTTTTTGTTTTTATCGGTATTATTATCATTGTTATTGATATGTGTGCTTATAGTGTTAATATTAACATAATCATCACCGGTGTTAGTTGAGTATTTATTGTTATTAGCCACTATTTCACCTTCCTTTACATAAATTTTGGCGGGCAAAAGCTTACCCGCCAAAAAAATATTTACTTATTAATCTACAGAATCCTCTGTAACCTCGTTAACAGTAGTTTCTACAACAGTTTCTTTTTCTGTTTCAACCTCAATTGGTTCGCTTGTAACATCATCAACAGATGATGATGCAGCTACTGTTACATCTTCTTCGCAATTGCCACAGCAACACTCTTCCTTAATTACAAGCTTGCTACCACATTTGCTACAGAACATTGACTCTTTGTCGTTTTCTGCCTTACAAAAATCGCATACAACCTTATTTCTTGCTGCAATTATCATTTCTCTGGTAACCTCAAGATTCTGCTCAAGCTCTTTAATCTCGTTAATAATAGCCTGAGTTTTTGCCTGATCAATGTCACCTACGCCTGAGCACTGGTATACATAATCGCCTAGCTCCTGCTTTTTCTTAGCTATTTCACTTTTAATGCCACTTTCTGCATACTTTAGCTTAGAAAAATCAACAATCTGATCTGCCTTTTTTCCAACACTTGAAGCAACTGTTTTTGCGTTGCTTACGATCTCATCAAATAAACCCATAAAAAACATCTCCTTATATATTAGGGTGAGTTCATTATAACACCCCATTAGGTAATAATCAATTATCAAATTGTAAACATTTGGTATACAAATAATTACGAAAGGTTGTTATAGAAGTGGGTAACGCCATCTTTTCTTTTTAGCATTTCATCAAACTTGTCTATATATTCATACGGATATTTATAGTCAAATATTCTTTCTATTTCACTTGTATTTGGATTTTTTAATTTTGTTACACCACCAGCACCACAAGCTAAAATAGTGTGAGTTTCGTCCATTATATACACATTGTAAAGGCCATCGTTGCCTTGCTTTGCATAGCCAACATTCTCTAAATTGCCAACCATTCGGCTTTGACGGTAGAGATAATATGGTCGCAAGCCCTTTTCTGCAAGGAGCGATTTACAATATGTATGCATTTTGGCTGCCTCTTCTGCGTCGTGCTTTAAAAGTTGCATACCTTGTGCTGTAAGGTTAGATGAACGCTTCATTGAAAGGGTATGAACAGTTATGCTTTCAGGGTCAAGGTCGGTTATAATCTGTAGAGTTCTTTTAAAGCTTTCAAAAGATTCATTTGGTAAACCAACAATTAAATCCATATTTATATGATTAAAGCCAACCTCTCTTGCAAGGTTAAAGGCATCTATAGTCTGTTGAGCTGTGTGTTTTCTGCCTATAGCTGTTAATATTTCATCATTCATTGTTTGAGGGTTAATGCTTATACGGTCTGCACCACCCTGTAAAATAGCCTGTAGCTTGTCCTTTGTTATTGTATCTGGTCTGCCTGCTTCTACTGTAAATTCTTTACAGTGTTCCATAGGGAAATTTTCATTAATAACAGATAGCAATTTTGACATTTGCTGGGCATCTAATGTAGTTGGTGTGCCTCCACCTATATAAACAGTTTCAAGTTTAAGATTAAGACCCTTAACTATTTGTGCGGTGTATTCTATCTCTTTGCATAAAAGTTCTACATAAGGCTCTATTAGTTTTTTTGTTTTTTCTACCGATTGTGACACAAAAGAGCAATAGCTACATCTTGTAGGGCAGAAAGGAATTGAAACATAGAGGCTATAGGAATTATCTGATGACATTTGTAAAATAGCTTGCTCGTTTTTTTCAGTTTCTTGTGCAAGGCTTATTTTTTCGTCAGATACTAACAGTTTATTTTTAAAATAATTTTTAGTATATTCTAAGCCATATTCGCTACACATTTTTCTAAAGAGCTTTATAGGGCGTACACCTGTTAACACTCCCCAAGGTGGAGTCATACCTGTATACTCCGAAAGCATTTTAAACAGAGTAACAGCCATTATTCGCTCTTGATAAGCTACAGTTTCCTCATCAATTTCGGTACAAAGAGATGATACCTGACAACAGTTATTATAGTCATCAAAAATTAGCTGTACAGAAATACTATTAGGTGCATCTTCACAATTTAATTTAGTAACTATTGCCGGTGCTGTTGGTTGTTGAGTGGATATATCAACATCTTTTATAATTTCTATTTTCTCATTAGGAAAGAAAACACGAGTTAGATTTTCAATTTCGTAATGAAATTTATGATTTAATATATATATTTTCATAATTCACCTTAAAATATGGTTTTAATGTAATAGTTATTAGCACGCTCGTAGGTTAGAGTTGTCATATCACCATGGCCAGGGTAAATATTAAATTCACCATGTAAATGAGCTAATCTTTTTAAGGAGTCAGCCATATCTTTATTGCTTCCTGTAGGTAAATCTGTTCTACCCATTGACTGTTTCATAAGGGTATCACCTGTGAAAATATTATTGCCTATAACATAGCAACCACTGCCTATTGTATGACCCGGTGTCCAAAGGAATTTTATTTCGGTTTCTCCCAGTTTAATAACGTCGTTATCCCTTATGGCGATATCCGGTTTAAAAGGAGATAAAGATATACCCATAAAAGGTAGAGCGAGATTAAGGTTGCTGTCTGCTAAAAATCTTTCTTCTGCTTTGCCTATAACTATTTGGGCATTAGTTTCCTGTCGTAGCTGTTTTGCATAACCAATATGGTCAAAGTGACCGTGGGTTAGCAGAATATATTTTAGTTTATCCTTATGATTTTCAATCAGATTTTTTATAGCAACAGAATTATCTCCTGGGTCTACTATAGCAATATCACCTGTTGCTTTATCTGTAATTACATAGCAATTAACCTGCAAAGTGCCTACTGTAAAACTATATACATTTATCATTTGTGGGGAAGCTCCTTTGAATTTATTGTAATTGTAACTGGTCCGTCATTTAGCAACTGAACCTTCATATCTGCACCAAATACACCTTTTTCTACCTTTACCACACCGCATTTTTCAAGTGCAGTGCAGAAATATTCATATAAAGGCTCAGCTATATTAGGATGAGCAGCATCACCAAAAAATGGGCGTCTACCCTTTCGGCAATCTCCGCAAAGGGTAAAGTTTGATATAACCAATGCACCGCCCTTTACATCTAGTAATGATAAATTCATTTTGTCATTTTCATCACAAAAAATACGCAGGTTAGCTATTTTATTTGCAAGCAAATCTGCTTCGCTTTTATTATCGTCAGGCTCTACACCTACCAGTATTAAAAAGCCTTGGGATATTTCTCCCTTAATTTCATTATCTACTGTAACACTTGCCTGTGATACACGCTGAATAACTGATTTCATTAGATTCTCCTTAAAATATAAACGAAATGTTATAAATTATACCCTTGTTACAGATTCTACATCTCTCATATTTGACAATTTAACAACAATACCTTTTAAATGCTCCATACTGTTTACAGGAATAGTAAAACGAACTCTTACTACATTGTTTTTTAAATCACTGTTAGTAGATAAAGCAATAATATTAATATGCAGTGACATTAACACACTTGTAATATCTGCAAGTAAACCTGTACGGTCGTGTGCTGTTAGTTCTAACTCTGTATTGAAAACTTCGTTACTTGATGTTACATTATCCCAACGAGCATTTACCCAACGAGCAAAGTTTTCAGACTTAACTCTGTCTTCGTAGCAAGGTACATTTTTACATGTACATTTGTGTATAGAAACGCCATTACCTCTTGTTATATATCCTATTATTTTATCTCCACGCATAGGATTGCAACAACGTGCAAGGTTAACAAGCATATCGTCTACACCTTCTATTATTACACCATTGCTTGATTTAGGTTTGTTTGATGTGCTTTCTATAACAGTTACAGGTGGTTGCTCCTCGATTTCTTGGAGTTTATATTTTTTACTGTAAAGGTCTTTTATTCTTGGAACAAATTTCCATAGCAATAAACCACCGTAGCCTATTGAGGCATAGAAATCATCAAGATTTGTAAATTGCTTTTTAAGTATCTCTTGGAAAAAGTCTACACGCTCTTCTTCTGATAAAATAATACCATTGTGCTTAAATTCTTTGTCGATTTCAGCTTTTCCTCGCTCTATATTTTCTTCTCTACATTCCTTTTTAAACCAACTTCTGATTTTATTTCTAGCTTCACTGGTTTTTACCTTAGCCAGCCAATCTCGCTTTGGGCCTACAGTTGCTTCTTTGGTTGTTAATATTTCTACAATATCGCCGGTACGAACCTCGTAATCTATTTGGCAAATTCTGTGGTTAACCTTGGCACCTATCATTCTGTTACCTACAGCTGAATGAATAGCATAGGCAACATCTATAACTGTTGCACCATTTGGCAGATTAAGAACATCGCCCTTTGGGGTAAATACAAAAACTTCTTCCTGTGCAAGGTCGGTTTTTATATTTCTTAAAATATCAGTATCATCATCTGACTGATTTTCCAGCATTTTTCTAATCCACTCTACCTTGTCGCTCATAGAATCTTTTTTGTTGATACCAAGCTTATATTTCCAGTGGGCAGCAATACCATATTCAGCTGTGTGGTGCATTTCCCAAGTGCGAATTTGCACTTCAAAAGGAACACCCTCTTTACCTATAACTGTTGTATGCAATGACTGATACATATTAGGCTTTGGAGTAGAAATATAATCTTTAAAACGATTTGGCAGTGGTGTGTAAATATCATGAACTATACCAAGTATGTTGTAGCAATCACTAAGATTATTTACTATAACTCTAACTGCAAAAATATCATAAATCTGTTCTAGACTTTTACCTTTCATAAAGGTTTTACGATAGATACCGTTAATACTTTTAACTCTGCCTTCGATATATATATCGCCAACTAAATCCCTTGCTTTTTCGGTAATTTCTACCTTTAGCTTTTCTATAAAGCGTTTTCTGCCAGGCTCGGTAAACGCCAATGCTTCTTCAATTTCTTTATATCCTATTGGGTCAAGATAGCGAATAGAAAGGTCTTCCATTTCTTCCTTAACTGTTCTTATACCTAAACGATGAGCAATAGGAGCATAAACCTCCATATTTTCAAGAGCTTTATCTCGTCTTTTTTGCTCTTTCATACAATCTATTGTACGCATATTATGCAAACGGTCTGCCAGCTTTATAATTATTACTCTTATATCGTCAGACATAGCCATTAGCATTTTTCTTATATTTTCAGCCTGTTGCTGTTCACGGTTAGAAAAAGGGATTTTTTTCAGCTTTGTAACACCGTCGATAAGATGAGCTATCTCTTTACCATAATCTTTAATTATTTCTTCAAGAGAAATTTCAGTGTCCTCTACAACATCGTGTAGCAATGCAGCAACAACCGACTCGGTATCCATACCTAAATCAACCAGTATGCACGCAACAGATGTTGGATGTAATATGTATGGCACGCCTGAAACACGTCTTTGGTCGCCATGGGCAGAGTCGGCAAGACGATATGCCTTTTCGATTAATTCCAAGTCATAATCTCTACCACTCTCTCTTATCATTCTTTTAAGCTCGTCATAGTCCTGATAATGAACCAGTACCTCTGCCATTTATATTCCCCCTTTTGCTATTTGCCTACAAAATTACTCTGTAAAACTGACCAGCTGTTTCATAACAGGAGCAGACATTAAATTTGCCTTACCCTGTACAGGTAAAAGAGAAATTGTTGTTTTACCTTGTTGCTGTTTATAATCAATTAAAGACAGCTGGTGCATAGCTGTTAATATTACCTGTAATTTACCATAGTTTATTTTACTGTTATTTAGTCTTGTGCAGATTATATAGGCAGGAAACTCCCACAAGCCTTTGCTTCTTAACAGCTTAAATACAGTGGCAAAGTCATCTCTGTCTGGTAATATACTTTTTGCCTCATCTGTAGTAAGGCTTTCTAAATCCATTAATCTTTCAAACTTTTCGTTATCTCTAAGCATTTTTTCTGTATCCGCAAAATGAGATTTTATATCCTTAATAATTATGCTTAAAGACTGCTGATTGTTATATTCATTAACATCAATAGTAACTGCTAAATCCACTAAATCTCCTATAACATAAGGAAATTGCTGTGGTGTAGTGAAAAACAACATAGCATTTATTGTTGTGTCTTCTCGTGACAATGTTAATCTTAAATGATTACCCCCACCAACAGGAGTAATATATTTTAACTGCATATTATACAAGCCGAAAACAGGTGTGGGATTGCCAGCACCATAAGGCTCTAATACAGACAGTTGCTTTGCAAGTGTTACGTCCAAAAATTTAGGGTTAAGCTTGCAATCTATTTTTAAAACAGGCAAAGGCATTTCGCCCTGCATTTTTGCGTAGTTATTTAGTCTTATAGTAAATTCTTCAATGTCTGATGCGTTCATACTCAAGCCAACAGCCATTGGATGACCGCCAAAGTGACTAAGCAAATCTTTACAGGAGGTTATACCATCTATTAGTGAGAACCCCTCTATACTTCTGCCACTACCCTTTGCTGTGTCACCATCTTTAGTTAAAATGATAATAGGCTTACCGTAAATATCCTTTACTCGTGAGGCTACTATACCAATTACGCCTTGGTGCCAGCCCTCTCCGCTTATTACCATAACTCTTTTATATTTTAAATGAGGATTATCTTCAATATATTCCAAAACGTCTTCTAATATTTCTTTTTCTATTGTTTGCCTTGCTTTATTATCCTCTGAAAGCTCGTCAGCGATTTCTCTTGATATTTGATTATCCTCTGTTAATAGGAGCTCTACAGATTTTTCAGAAAGTGCTAATCTGCCACAAGCATTTATTCTTGGAATAAGTGTAAATGACAGTTTACCTGCTGACAGCTTATTATTGCCCTTTATACCTGCACTTTCAAGCAATGCTGTAATACCTTTACGATTTAATGCTTTTATTTGCTTTAAACCGTTTTTTACAAGTATTCTATTTTCACCTGTTAAAGAAACAATGTCTCCTATGGTACCTAGAGAAGCAATGTCGGAATATTTTTTTAGTAAATTTTCCATATCCAAATGCTCGTCTTCCAGTGCCATAATCAACTTAAAAACTACACCAACACCAGACAACAGCTTAAATTCTGAAGGGCAGTCTGCACGGTGTGGGTTTACTATTGCTACAGCATTTGGTAACACCGAAGGTGGAGTATGATGGTCTGTAACTACTGTATCCATACCAAGTGTATTTGCATATTCAATTTGCTCTACGGCAGAAATGCCATTATCAACTGTAATAATCAGTTTTGTATCTGTTTGGGCTATTTTATCAACAGCGTTATTATTCATACCATATCCCTCTGATTCTCTGCAAGGAATATAATAAATAACATCTGCCCCTTTTGAGCTTAGGTAATCATATAACAGAGCTGTTGATGTAACGCCGTCTGCATCATAATCACCATAAATACAAATACGCTGATTATTTTCAAGAGCATAAAAAATACGGTCAGTTGCCTTATCCATATCTATCATTAAAAAAGGGTCGTCCAATTCTTCCTCTTCGTAGAGAAAGCTGTTAATTTTATCATAAGAGTCTATACCTCTTATACTTAACAGCATAGCAACAATTGACGGAAGCCCAAATTCTGACATTATCTTTTTTACCTGCTCTTTATCTAATTGTTCAGGTTTCCAATGCTTCATAAATTTACCTACTATAATTATTAAACTAAATAAAAGATTTTATTCTAATATATTATTTTTATTCAGTAGCATTTCCTCAGCGTGCTTTAATGTAAGCTCGGTTATTGATACGCCACCTATAATTCTTGCAACCTCGTGCTTACGCTGTTCAAAATCAAGTGGTTTTACCTGAGTAAATGTTCTGTTATTTTCAACTGTTTTCTTAATTAAAAAATGTTGGTCAGCTAATGAGGCTATTTGTGCCTGATGAGTAATACAGATTACTTGCCTGCTGTTAGCAAGGCTTTTTAGCTTATAGCCAACCTTTTGAGATGCACTACCGCTTATGCCTGTGTCTACCTCGTCGAATATCATTGTTTCTACAATATTATTAGATGCAATAACATTTGTAATTGCAAGCATCATTCTTGAAAGTTCGCCACCTGATGCAATTTTAGAAACAGGCTTTGGCTCTTCTCCCGGATTTGTGGATATTAAAAACTCCAACTTATCGCACCCATTTTCATTTAATGGGCAACGCTCTATATTAACCTTTAAATTAACATTAGGCATATCAAGGTATGTCATTTCTTCCTTTACTTTAGCCATAAATGTATGAGATATTTCGTGTCTGGTAGCAGACAACTGCAAAGCCAATTTTTTGGTAATCTCAAAATATTTATTATATTCTTTTTCAAGATTTTCCAAATTAAACTGATAATTTTCAAGTTGTTCAAGCTGATTTTTTGCGTTATCACAAAACTCTAATATTTCTTCTGTTGTATTACCATACTTTTTAGAAAGCTTATAGAGTAAATCTAAACGCTCTTCAATTTCATTTAGCCTATAAGGGTCAATGTCTACACTATCTAACAGTGATGATATTTCCTGTGCACAATCCTGTAAATCGTAATAGGAGTTCATAATCCTTTGGCTTATATTTTCAGACTGTGGAAGATATTCGGAAATGTCATTTAAGGAGTCGCTACATTCTCTGATACTTGACAGACAGCCTGAAAAATCATCGCTACCTGACAAAATAGAGTCTACAAGACTAAGATTTTTTATAATATCCTGTGCATTAACTGCCTTGTTGCGTTCTTCAATTAATTGTTCGTACTCCCCTGCTGTTGGGTTTACAGATTCTATTTCATTAATCTGATATTTTAACAAATCAATCTGCCTTTCACGCTGTGAATCGTCAGATTGAGCTGAGTTAAGCTTGCGTTTGCAATCCTTTAAAATTGCAAGGTTTTCACGGTATTCTTTTTTTATAACTTCTAAATCGCCTATACTGTCGATATATGTAATATGCTTTTCAGGTGACATTAGATTGTAGCTTTCGTGCTGACCGTGTATATTAACTAAATGTGCAGTTATTTCTCTTAAAATAGAAAGAGTTGCAGGTCTGCCATTTATTCTACAGGTGCTTTTACCATTTGGAGTGAATTTTCTCTGTAAAATAAGCTGGTCATCTTCTTCAAATTCGATACCATTATCTTGCAAAAGGCAATAAATATCTTTATTATCTACAGAAAAGCTACCACTTACAAAGGCATAATCTGCACCGGAGCGAATCATATCTTTAGATATTCTACCCCCAAGTAAGGCATTAATAGAACCTATAATTATAGATTTACCTGCACCTGTTTCACCTGTAAGAACATTAAAGCCCTCGGCAAAGTCTATGGTAGTTTTTTCAATAACTGCAATATTTTCAATGTGTAACGAATTAAGCATAAAATCTCACCCTTTAAGGTTTAGTATTACATATTTCTTTTTAACTCGGAAGCTAATGTTGCGGCTTTTGCTGTGGTAGAGGCAACTATAAAGATAGTATCGTCACCAGCAATACTGCCAAGCATACCGTCCCACTCTATAGAGTCGATTGTTGCACATACACCCTGTGCCATACCGCTTGTTGTTTTTACAACTATTATATTTTGAGCAAAATCTACACTAATAACAGCGGTTTTAAACAGAGTATTGAAAGTGGATAATGAATCCACAACAGCTTTATTACCTGTAGCATATTTATACTTACCATTGCCAACAGGAGTTTTTACCAGTTTAAGTTCCTTTATATCTCTTGATATTGTAGCCTGTGTTACTGTAAAATCACGCTGTTTTAGTCGCTCTTGCAATTCCTCTTGTGTGTCTATGTCGTATTCTTGAATAATCTCCAGCAAAGCCGATTGTCTGCGAGATTTCATATTTATCACCCCTTATACACCACGTTCGTTTAACTTTTCGTGCAAAACTGTATAAAAATTCTTTTTTTCCATTGAAAGCAGTGTAAAGGACTTTCTATATTTTTCAATGGTTACCTTTGTATTTTCTTGTAATGGCAAGTAATGTTGACCATCGACTGTTAAAAAAGCCTCGTTTTCAGTATTATTGCCTGTGCACGCCTGCACCCGTAGAACATCTTCTGACTTAAAAATTACAGAACGAGAAAATAAACTATGAGGGCAAATTGGTGTAAGCAATATACATTCTATATCCGGACATATTACAGGACCACCTGCTGACAGTGAATACGCTGTGGAACCTGTTGGAGTTGAAAAAATTAGACCGTCTGCTCTATAATTACAGGTTTGTTTACCATTAACAGACACTGATAAATCTAACATTCTGGACATTGAACCACGAGAAATTACAGCATCGTTTATAGCATAAAGCACTGTAGTTGATTTTTCGTACTCTACTGTAACCTTTAACAGCATTCGCTGTTGGCTTGTGTACTGTTGTGTTAACAGGTTAGAAAGCTTGTCAAGCTCCGTTGGTTCAAGTGTAGCAACAAAGCCTACTCTGCCAAAATTTATACCTAAAAGAGGTTTTTCAAACTCGGCAGCATGACGAGCCATATGTATTATAGTACCATCGCCACCTATTGTTATAATAATATCACTATTTTCTACAAGTTGGCGATGTCCTTGGTGGTATATAATTTTATCCGAATTATACAAAGCACGTTCTTTTTCACATAAAGACGGTGTTATGCCAAGACTTAACAGCTTATCTATAACCTTTGGCAAAAAACATACAGCGTCTGTTTTGGAAGTATTTGTTATTACAGCTACTATCATTATTAATCAGTCCTTTTTATCTAAGGCTAGGTGTGAATTTTTAACAAGCTCTTCTGCTGAAATATTCAGTTGAAGCTCTCCCTGTTCTGATTTTCTTATATACATTAAATATTCTATATTTCCCTCTGGACCTTTTATTGGTGAGTAGTCTAGTCCTAAAACATCAAAGCCATTGTTTACAGCAAAATCTACTATTGTTTCAACAACAGTTTGATGTACCTTAGGGTCACGCACAACACCTTTTTTTCCTACATTTTCTCTGCCTGCTTCAAACTGTGGTTTTATAAGACAAACAGCCGTTGCATTATCGGACATTAAAAGCCTTGCAGGTGGTAGCACTAATTTTAATGAGATAAAGGAAACATCTACTGAAAAAAAGTCGATTTTATCAGGAACCTGTTCTTCTGTTATATATCTTATATTAGTGCGTTCAAGATTTATAACCTGTGGGTTATTTCTTAGCTTCCAATCTAGCTGACCGTAACCGACATCTACTGAGTATACCTTTTCTGCACCATTTTGCAACATACAATCTGTAAAGCCACCTGTAGATGCTCCTATATCCATTGTAATTTTTCCTTTTAGGTCTATAGGAAATGACTGCATAGCCTTTTCTAGCTTATAGCCACCTCTGCTTACATAGCGTGGGGTTGCCCCACGCACCTCTAATTTAGCTGTAACAGGGTAGGAAACACCTGGCTTGTCTGCTTTTTGATTGTCGATATACACTAAGCCAGCCATAATTATAGCTTTTGCTTTTTCTCGGCTAGGTACATATCCTGCTTCAAAAACAAGTAAATCAAGCCTTTTTTTCTCAACTTTTTCTGCCATTATAATTTCTCCCCTTTACCGCTAATAATATGAGCTATTCCCTCTGCATCAAGCTTTAATTGCTTTAACAAAGAATCTACCTTTGCGTGCTTTACATATATATCATCTATTGCTGTAAGAGTATATTCCCCTTGGAAACCCTCTTGATTTAATGCTTTTAAGAAATGCTCGCCAACACCGCCTGTTGCCATACCTTCTTCAAAGAAAAATACTTTTTTATAGTTCAACGTATCTTTAATAGCAGATGTAGGTAGAGGCTTAATTTGGTTAAGCTTTAAAATAGCAACATTTGTTCCATTATTTTTTAAATTCTCATAGGCAGTACAAGCTGATGCAAAGGTTTTGCCATAGGTGACAATAAGTGTATCTGCTTTTTTATCACCATAAAAACTATATTGAGATTTACTACAAACAAAGTCATCAGGCTTGTATGGCTGTGAGCCTCTTGGATATCGTATTGCAACTGCACTGTTTTTTCCTTCTGTTGCTTGCTCCATCATAATTTCAAGCTCGTCAAAATATGTAGGAGCATATATTGTTAAATTTGGTATTGGATTTAGCAAGGAAACATCAAAAACACCTTGATGTGTTTCTCCGTCTTCTCCGACCAATCCTGCTCTGTCGATACAAAAAACAACATTAAGCTTCTGCATTGCAACATCGTGGATTATTTGGTCTATACCACGCTGTAAAAATGTAGAATACACTGCAAAAAACGGAATTACACCCTGTGTAGCCAAACCTGCAGCAAAGGTTACTGCGTGCTCTTCTGCAATGCCTGTATCAAAAAAGCGTGGTTTAAATTCTTTTGCAAATTTGGATAAACCTGTGCCTGATGCCATTGCTGCTGTAATTGCACAGATTTTTTCATTTTCTTTAGCCATTTGACAAAGCTTATTGCCAAAAACATAGGAAAAATCTATACTTCCTGATTTAGGCTCGCCTGTTTCAATATCAAAGGCAGAAATACCGTGATAAACATTTGGTTCGTCCTCTGCCCTAGCATAGCCTTTGCCCTTTGTAGTAACAACGTGCACTAAAACAGGTCCCTTTATTTTTTTTGCACCATTGAAAACCTCGATTAGCCCTAAAATATCGTGGCCATCAAGTGGACCATAATAGGTAAAGCCCATATCTTCAAAAATTGTTGTTTGGTACAAAAGGTGTCTTGCTTTGGTTTTTGCCCCTCTTATAAGATTTGAACCAGCATTGCCCAACACAGGGATTTTTCTTAATACTCGTTCTACTCTTGCCTTAGCCTGTAAATAGCCAGGTTTAAAACGCACCTTTTTAAGATAGCTTGCCATAGAACCCACATTTTTAGATATTGACATTTCGTTGTCGTTAAGAACAACAATGAAATTTTTCTTATATCTGCCTGCGTTGTTAAGCCCCTCGTAAGCCATACCACCTGTAAGAGCACCGTCGCCAATAACAGCAACTGTGCTGCCGCTACTGCCTAACACCTCTTTGCCTCTGGCTATTCCGTAAGCAGCTGAAATAGAGGTACTACTATGACCGGCGTTAAAAGCATCATACTTACTTTCTTCTCTTTTAGGAAAGCCTGACAATCCGTCTTCTGTTCTGATTGTATCAAATTGCTTTGCTCTGCCTGTTAGCAATTTGTGGGTGTAGCACTGATGACCTACATCCCAAACAATAGAATCATCATCATTACCAAACACCTTTTCAAGTGCAACAGTAAGCTCTACAGTACCTAAGTTAGAAGCAAGGTGACCTCCGTTTTTAGAAACAACAGATATTAACTTTTCTCTGATTTCTTCACATAACTCCTTTAGCTGTTCAGTGGTAAAATCTGAAATATCCGCAGGAGTTTTTATATGCTCTAAATATGGTCTGTTCATAAATAACATCCTTAGAATTTATACAAATTAATTTTCTCTTTTTGCTAATGATAATGCCAAATTCTTTAAAGATGTTGAGTCACCTTTAAAGTAATCCAGTGATTTAATTGCATTATTAGTTAGTTCATCAACTAGCTCTCTGCATTTTTCTAAACCAAGTAGAGTTACATAGGTAGATTTATCGTTATCCTTATCGCTACCTACAGGTTTGCCAAGTTTTTCTTGGTCTGCGGTTACATCTAAAATATCATCTTGAATTTGGAAAGCAAGTCCAAGGCTTTCGCCAAATATTTTTGCGTTTTCTACAGCTGTAGCATCTGCACCGGCAATTATGCAACCCATTTCGCAAGCACTTTTAATAATAGCACCTGTCTTTTTTCTGTCCATTTCTTTTAATATATCTATACTTGCCTTTTTGCCTTCGTTTTCTATGTCTATTACCTGACCGCCAACCATACCTGTTGCACCACAATAGGTTGCAAGATTATTAACTGATTGTGCTACTCGGTAGGCATTTTGTGGGGTTATATTTGATGTTGCTGTTTGAAAAGCAAGTGACTGTAAAGCGTCACCTGCAAGCAATGCTATATCCTCGCCATAAGCCTTATGATTTGATGGTTTACCTCGTCTAAAATCATCATTGTCCATACAAGGTAGGTCGTCGTGTATAAGAGAATATGTGTGTATCATTTCAACAGCACAGGCTAAAGGCATCGCTTCATTAATATTACCACCGCAAAGCTTACAAAACTCCAAAACCAACAGTGGTCTTATTCTTTTACCCCCTGCTGTTAAGCTGTATTCCATTGATAGAACTAAATTTTTCTCTAAACAATCCTGTGACGGTAGATAATTTATAAGTGCTTCTTCTATTTTTTTAGTAAGCTCCATATTTATTCCTCCGAAATATCCTTTTGAGTAAGCTCTGTTACCTTTTGCTGTGCATTATTTAATATTTTATAGCAGTAAGAGGTAAGTGCTGTGCCCTCCTCAAACAGCTTTAGCGACTCTTCTAATGGTAAATTCCCTTTTTCAAGCTGTGTAATTATTTCTTCTAATTTGCCTTGTGCTTCCTCGTAGGTTTTCTTCTTAGGCATTGTTATTCATTCCTTTACTGTTAACAGTACAGCTTAGAGTACCGTCATTTACAAGCACCTGTATACTGTCATTTATATTTACATCGTTAACCGATTTTATTATCTTATTATTACTATTGGTAGTGATACTGTAGCCTCTTGATATAATATTTAATGGGCTAAGTACATTTAATTTTGCTACATTTGAATTTAATTTATTATGGTTATTTTCTATAATTCTGTTAATTGCATTGTTTAGTTGAGTTTGTTGAGCAACTAAATTTGCTTTTAATTTTGGAATTTGATAGTTTTCTGACATTGCAGAAAGTTTATCTGCTAAGTTGTCAGCTTTTTGTTGTTCTGTTGCAACCTTATATTTAATAGCATTAACTAATCTATTATTAAAGGAAATAATTTTGCTGTACAAGTGGGTAATATCAGGCACAGCAAGCTCTGCTGCGGCAGATGGTGTAGGTGCTTGCTTATCTGCCACAAAATCACATATTGTAACATCGGTAGCGTGACCCACTGCTGAAATTACAGGTATTTCTGAATTGTAAATCTCATAAGCTAATTGCTCACTGTTAAATGCCCATAAGTCTTCTAGTGAACCTCCGCCCCTACCTATTATAATAGTATCAACATTCTTATTTTTATTAAAATATTTTAATCCTGAAATAAGCTGAGGTACTGCATTTTCTCCTTGTACAGATGCAGGGTATAATACCATTTCTGCAATGGGATATCTGCGTTTTAATACAGTTTCTATATCTAATCTTACTGCACCTGTTGATGATGTTATTACACCTATACGATGTGGATATTGTGGTATTGGCTTTTTGTGGGAAATATCAAACAAGCCCTGTTTTTCAAGCTTTTCTTTAAGCTGTTGAAATGCTATGGTTAAATCTCCAATTCCGTCTGGTTGCATTTGCTCTGCATATAATTGAAACTGTCCTGTTGCTTCATATAATGTTGCTCTGCCTATAATAATAACACTCATTCCGTCTTGAGGAATAAATTTAAGCTTATTGGCATTACCTGAAAACATTACGCAACGCACAACTGATTTTTCATCTTTTAATGAAAAATATATATGACCAGACCTGTAATGATTTGTTAGATTTGAGATTTCTCCACGGACAAACACCTGTGACAAAACTTTATTTTCATCAAGCAAGGATTTAGTATAAAAATTAAGCTGTGATACTGTTAATATTGAGCTTTTATTCATATTAGTTCTTCCTTATTTTTTAAAGCTGTAAGCACTGCTATACCTGCTGAATTATCGGTAGAAAATTCAGGCTGTGCAAAAAATGCCCCTAATCTTTCTGTAAGATTTTTGCGGATAATACTATTAGACATTACTCCGCCTGAAAACAAAACAGGCATTTGCCCGTAGCTGTTGAATATATTTATAGTCATAACATATAATGCTTCTTCTATATACTTTAATACAGTTGCAGATACCTGTTCTTTTGGTGCACCTGTTTTTATCAGCTTTTCTGCTATATTCTGAACACCAGACAAACAGCAATCACAGCCCTTAACAGTAGGCTTTACTTTGATTTTTTCTGTATATTTTATTGCATATTCTTCTAACTGCTTACCACAAGGAAAACGCAAGCCAAGCATTAAGCCAACTCTGTCTACCAACTGACCAGCGTTAAGGTCTAGGGTTTTTCCTACTAAATTAGCTTTTACAATATCTTCATTATGGGGAATTACAATTAAAGCCTCTGTAGTACCCCCTGAAATGTGAAAGGCTAAATGCTTTTCATTGAAAAGATTTAGCTTGTTAGAAGAATAGATGGCAGCGGCAATATGACCCTGTTGATGAGAAAAACTATACAATGGTGCTTTAGTTATTGCTGAAAGAGAACGTGCAAAGCCACTGCCTACTGTAAAGCAAGGCATATACGAACCCTGCACACTTCGTGGTGTAAAAGAAGCCCCTATTGCAGTAATATTGGTTAAATCTGTTTTTTTAGAAAGCTGTTCAACCATTTGCGGAAGTTGTATAGTATGATGAAAAACTGCATCGCTCTGCCTTAATCCCAATTGACCTTCTTTTACAGGTAAAAGCTGTTTTTCCTGTATAATTTCCCCATTTTTATATACAGCTGTTGAGGTTGTATAGTTGCTGGTGTCTATACCTAAATATATACCTGCCATAGCTTTATGCACGTGCTATAGAGCCTAACACACCATTGATAAATGATGCTTCTTCTGCTGTTGAATATTTTTTAGCAATAAGAACAGCCTCGTTAATGATTACGCTGGTAGGGTTTTCAGCTTTGACATCTGAAAGGTCGGTGTATTTAAGCTCACTAATAGCTAACTGTAAAACGCTAAGAGCAACCTTTGAAATTCTGCGAATTGTCCAACCGTTAGAGTTTTCTTCGATAAGAGTATTAATTTCATCCTGATTTTTTTCTATCTGCTCAATGAGCTGTAGAGTAAAATCATCTACTTGAAAATCTCTGCTTTCGATTGCCATTTCACATAGTTCTTCAAGTGGTTCTATATTGAAATTTCTTTCAAAAGCTAATAAAAACGCCTGTTCTCTGGATTGTCTACGGGTTAGTTTAGATTTCATTACTACCATCCTTTATATTTATTATGTTAAGGTGCTTGTTATGTATTCTTATGTTAAAATAAACAATTATCATCACCGTTTATTTTAATGACTTTGTGTGTTACAAAGCTACAAATACAAAAAATATAAATAGTATAACTTATTTTACATTATACCATAATTCTGTATATAATCAAGTAAATATGTTTATTTATACAAAATTCAATTGTATTAGTCATATATACAGATAATTATTTTAACCACCGAAAATTTCTCATTACAATTGTTAACTATATGTAAAAGAATGTAAAAAAGTTGTTTTTACTAAATTTTAATGATATAATAATGTGAGCGAGGTGTTTAAATGAATAACAATAATAATAATTGGTCGGAAATTCCACAGGGAGTTCGTCCGCCTGTATATAAAAATAGTAATTCAACGGAAAATCTAGTTAATAACCAAGAGTTTGTACAGCCCGAGAATATTACAGAGGTTGAAAATCATACAAACGAAAGCTTAAACATTACAGATAATCACCCAGAAGAACAAAAGGTGACTTTGGATAAGGGTGAGGCTGTATCATTTGATAACAATTATATAAATAGACAACCTGTTAATAATTCTATTAATTCTAATAATACATTTAATAATCAGCAATATGTTAATAATCCACAGCAAACATACAATAACTTTAACAGTGGAAATTTTCAACAGCCTATCCCCCAACGCCAAAATAATTATTATCAAAACGGTAACATAGAAAGAGAAGGCTGTTTTCAGCAGACAAATACACCTAATCAATTTGAAACATACCCACCTAATGGTAATGTTACCAACGCTAGAATTATGAACGAAGAAGAGCAAAAGCAAAACTTCTTTAAGCGTTCAATAAGAAAAAGCTGTAACTTGGTTGGCGGTTCAATGCTAATATTTTGGGGAACGACTCAGATTTTAAGCTTTGCAATGATTATTCCTCTTATTCTTACAAATGTATTCACAACTACTAACAGCATTGATACTGTTAGTTTATATCTAATGAATTCAATTTTGTTACTAACAGCGTTACCTACAGCAGGTATTATTTTGACTAAAATGAATTCACACAACCTTGAAGATGTATTACACTTAAAAAAGAGTGAAATTGGAGATACAACAAAGTTTATAGTAGCTTGTATGGGATTTGTAATGGTATTTAATATACTACTTACACTTATGAACAGTAATTTATCCTTATTTGGATTTGAAAACAAAATGAGTGATTACGGTAAAGTTGATGGTGTGGTTGAATATATACTTTATTTCCTTTCTATTACTATTGTTCCTGCTATAGCCGAGGAATTTCTCTTTAGAGGTGCTGTTTTAGGTTGCTTACGAAAATATGGAGATGTATTTGCTATTATTATATCTTCAGCTCTGTTTGGAATAATGCACGGTAATTTTGTGCAAACGCCTGTAACCTTTTTAACTGGTTTAGCTTTAGGATATTTGGCTGTTAAAACAGGGTCCATTATCCCTAGTATGATACTTCACTTTGTAAACAATGCACTTGTGGTAGTTATGGAAATTATATTTGATCTTATAGATAACGAAAAGTTAATGGCTGTTGTTGATTTATCTATAATGGGTGCTATTATTATTGCAGGATTGATTTGTACAGTTATTCTTATCAAAAAGCATAAAGAAAGACTATTTACTTTTGAAAAGCCTGAAACAAAGGTATCAATGCCAAGTCAAATCGGTAATGCTTTTGCTAATCCATGCACTATAATTTTTATATTGATTATGATTGGCTCCGGTTTACTCACATCGGTACTGGGTACAGGTTTATAATTTAATTATGGATACAAATACAAATATGAAATTTATGAGCCTTGCTTTAGAACAAGCAAGGCTCGCTTACAATGAAAATGAAGTACCTATTGGAGCTGTTATTGTTCGCAACGGTGAAGTAATAAGCACAGGATACAACAAACGCCACAATGGTAAAAATGCAATGTTACACGCTGAAACCGAAGCTATTTACAAGGCCTGCGAAAAGCTTGGTGGCTGGCATTTATGGAATTGTGACCTTTATGTGACAGTTGAACCTTGCCCAATGTGTGCAGGGGCGATAATAAATTCGAGGATACGCAACATATATATCGGTACAACAAACAGTAAATTTGGTGCTTGTGGCAGTGTGATAAATTTGTTTGATTACCCTTTCAACCATAAACCCAATATTGTTACAGGCATTATGGAAGATGACTGCAAAAAGCTTATGTCTGACTTTTTTCTTGAAGTTAGAGAGAAAAAGAAAAAAACACTATAGTAGTACAAAAGACCTTGTAGAGCATAAACTCTGCAAGGTCTTTCTTTTAAGATAATATAATATTTATTTGACATTTTTTAATATAGCAATTGATTAATTACAAAGGTATTAGAAGTTGTCTAAATCATAATTATTGCCGTAATCGTCATTGCTATCAGTTGTATTACAATCGCAATGATCGTTTGAAGGGTGGTGCATTATATTGCCTACTACCTCTCCCCTTCTTATTGACAATCTGCTTTTTTCTTCTTCTATTCTCTCTGCTAATATTTCTTTAAACTTTCTGGAGTTTTTAATATTTTTAATAACTAATTCAGCATGCGTAACATCTTGTGAATACAGTGTAATTGTACCTAAACCAAACATTTTTTGAATTACTGAGCGAGAGTAGTTCATATCTAAAATTCTATAATGAAGAATTTCGCTCTCTTTAGATGTTAATAATCCTTTTTTTATAACTAAACGTTTATCAGTTATTACAAAATTTGTAAAGGTAAAAGGAAGTCCAAAGAATAACCATCTTTGTCGTTCTCTTGTTATTTCTTTTTCAGCCATATTTTATATCCTCCTATGTACTCTTGGTATGATAGTATATTTAATTATTATATACTATCATACCAAATCTTTTTATCAATCACCAAACGAAATTCCCATTGCTTTTGCACATTCAATTTCGGAGCAATCTACAGGTACTGTTTTTAGTTTGCCAGCAACCTCTGAAAGAGGTACAGGAACAATTTTATCTCCTTTTAAAGCTACCATATTACCGTAATCTTCATTAATAATAAGCTGTGCAGCCTTAGCACCAAAGAATGTTGACAATGCTCTGTCGTAAGGGCAAGTGTCACCGCCACGTTGCATATGACCAGGAACAGCAACTCTTGTTTCGTGACCTGTTCTTTCTTGGATTTCCTTTGCTAACTGACTTGTAAAGGTTCCGTTTGGTTGCTTTGCAATAGCTGCTTTTCTTTCCTTTTTAGGCAACTCTGCAACTTCTTTTGGCATAGCACCCTCGGCAATAGCAATAACAGAAAAATGCTTACCACTACGCTCTCTGTCTACAATCTTTTTAATAACGCTATCAACATTATATGGGATTTCAGGCAATAGAATAACATCTGCACCGCCTGCAATACCTGCATAAAGTGTAAGCCAGCCTACTTTATGACCCATAACTTCAATTACAAATATTCTGCTGTGAGATTCAGCAGTAGTATGAATTGCATCAATACATTCTGTTGCTACATTAATTCCACTTTGGAAACCAAAGGTTTTGTCTGTTCCCCAAAGGTCGTTATCAATAGTTTTTGGTAATGAAACTATATTAAGCCCCTCTTCTCTTAAAAGGTTAGCTGTTTTTTGAGAACCATTACCACCTAATACTACAAGACAATCAAGCTTTAAATAGTTATAGGTTTTCTTCATACAAGCAACCTTATCTATACCGTCTTCACCTATTACACGCATTAGCTTAAAGGGTTGGCGAGATGTTCCTAAAATTGTGCCACCCTTGCTAAGGATTCCTGAAAAATCCTCTTGCTTCATTTTTTTATAGTCACCGTGGATAAGACCTTTATATCCGTTTAATATACCTATTATTTCTAGATTTTTTTCGCCATAATGTGCATATAGTGTTTTTGCAACACCACGCATTGTTGCGTTTAAGCCTTGACAATCGCCACCACTGGTAAGAAATCCTATTCTTTTTATCATAATAAACTCTCCTTAATCACTATTTACTATTACGAGCAAACTTTGGAGTACCTACTTGTTGCTGTGCATTATCTTTTTTAGCCTCTTTAAGTGCTTTTTTAGCCTGTTTTGAAAATTCCATTTGGCTGTTTACTTTACGTTTACCACGCTTATCCATTAAAGTATAAGTTGTGTCACTGTTTTGTACTCTTGTATTTACAGTGTCGCTAAGCATAAGCTGTAGTATATCTTCGCTACGCTTTTTAAGTGTTTCGTCTTCTACTGGGAATACAAGCTCTACTCTTCTATCAAGGTTTCTAGGCATCCAGTCTGCACTACCCATATATATTTGAGGATTGCCACCATTTTCAAATTTGAAAATTCTGCTATGCTCCAGTAATTGACCTACTATACTGTGTACAGTTATATTTTCACTGTATCCCTCAATTTTAGGAATAAGACAGCATATACCACGAACTATCAAAGTGATTTTTACACCAGCCTTTGAAGCTGTGTATAGCAAATTAATAATACTTGGGTCAACCAAGGAATTTACTTTTGCAACTATACCGCTTGGTAAACCTGCATTATGATTTTCAATTTCCTTTTTAATTTTGTCCTCAAAAAAGCTACGCATACCTGTAGGAGCAACTACGAATTTATGGTATTCAGGTGGTAGTGAATAGCCTGTAATTACATTAAACAAAGATGAGGCATCTATACCAAACTCCTCTCGGCAAGTAAACATACCTATATCTGTGTAAAAACGAGCTGTGCTGTCGTTATAATTACCTGTAGCCATATGGAGATAACGGCGAATACCATCATTTTCTTTTCTAACCACAAGACATATTTTGCAATGAGTTTTTAAGCCTGTTAAGCCATATATAACGTGACAGCCTGCTTTTTCCAGCTTTTTAGCCCAATGGATATTGTTTTCTTCGTCAAATCTGGCTTTCAGCTCTACTAATACAGTAACCTGTTTACCGTTTTCTGCCGCCTTACTTAAAGCCGCAATAATTGGTGAGTTACCACTTACACGGTAAAGAGTTTGTTTGATAGCCAATACATTAGGGTCTTCTGCTGACTTTTTAATAAATTCCAATACAGAATCAAAGCTTTCGTAAGGATGATGTACAAGTCTGTCACGAACTCTTATAGCCTCAAAAATATCATCGTAACCATAAAAATCAGCAGGAGGATTTACAGGAGTTATTGATTTAAAGTGTAAATCTGGATTATTGTCTACTCTACAGAATTTTGACAAGAATGTTAAATCAAGAGGTCCTGAAACCTGATATATTTCTTGTTCTGTTACATTAAGCATTTCCACAAGAAATTCTCTTAGCTCTGAGTCAATACGCTTATTTATTTCAAGACGCACAGGCTTACCACGCTTACGCTGTCTTATAGAATTTTGAATTTCTACAAGCAAATCCTCTGCCTCTTCGTCGATTTCTAAATCTGAATCTCGGGTAATTCTAAATGGTGAATACGCACTTATTCTATATAATTCAAATAGCTCCTGTAGCTTGTACATTATAACCTTTTCAAGCATTACAAAAACTCTGTCCTCACCCTTATTGGGCACCTCTAAAAATCTTGGTAAAATAGATGGTACTTGAATTACTGCAAAAACAGACTCTTCATCACTGTTTTTCAGCTTTACAGCTATATTAAGACTTTTATTTGCAAGTAGTGGGAATGGTCGGCTGGTGTCTACAGCTAGCGGTGTTAGCACAGGGAAAATATCTGACTGGAAATATTTTTCGATATATTCTAATTGTTCCTTATTAAGGTCATCAATTTCGGAAAAAACAAAATGATGTTGCTTTAGCTCTGGCAACACTGAACGACTTAAACAGGAATATTGTCTTTTTGCTAATAGGTGTATTTTTTCTGATAGCTTATCAAAAAGCTCCTGTGGAGTGTAACCGCTTGGGTCTTGCTTTTTTAATCCTTGGTGGATTTGGTCTAATACTCCTGCAACACGCACCATAAAAAATTCATCAAGGTTAGATGCTGTAATTGCTAAAAAGTTTACACGCTCCATAACAGGATTTTCGTGTTCCATTGCCTCTTCTAAAACTCTAAAGTTAAAGTCTAACCAGCTAAGCTCTCGGTTATTATAAGGAAATTGCTCTTTATGCTCTTTGTGCTTTTTACCCTTGCTTTTATCCTGTTCTTTCTCTTTATCGTTATTGCTCTTTTTATCTTTGTTTTTTTCTTTTACCTCTGGCTTATCAGAAGGTTCTTCATTTTTTATCTCTATTTTTTCTTTCTCATTTTCATTAATACTTTCAAGCTCTGTTTCTACCGTGGCTTCTGTTACGGTATTTTCTTCTTGAATCTCATTAATTTCGTTCATATATTCTCACTCTCCAAATTGCACAAAAGGGCAGTCGTAATCAGCACACGCTAATCACAACTACCCTATCATTAATACTTTATGAATTCAGGCAATTGCTTAATGCTTGATATGCCTGCTCAAAGTCAGCCTCTGTTACCAATACAGAAACCTGAACTTGAGATGTTGATACAATTCTTATATCAACCTTATTTTTTGCTATAGCTCTAAAGATTTTAGCCGCTACACCTGGATTTTCCTCCATAGTGTCGTCCATAACACTAATAATAGAATTACCACTGCTTACAATAGGCTTAATATTTTTAGCTTTTAGTCTTGATGTATAACCAAGTAGTGCCATTAAATCGTCGTCCTTAATTGTAAATGAAACAGTCATAGTACTGCCCTGTACAGGAGATAATGAAATCATATCAATATCAATATTCAAAGTAGCAATATCTTCAAATATAGTAGCAATAAAATCCATATCCGCTGGGGCATTATGAAGTGTAACAAGTGTTATATCGTTAGAAACAGTAACCTGTGCACCCATTAAAATACAACTCCCAACTTATATATTATTTATCCTGAAGCATAGCTGACATATCGTACATTCCAGGATTTTTTCCTTTTAGATAAACAGCGGCATTAATTGAACCAACTGCAAACACCTCTTTAGACTGTGCCTGATGAGTTAATGTAATAACCTCGTCGTGACCAGCAAAAATAACCTGATGCTCACCAACTATTGTGCCACCACGAACAGCGTGTATGCCGATTTCGTTCTTTTCTCTCTTTTTTCTGTAGGAATGACGGTCGTAAACATACTGTGGCTCTTGTGGCATAACCTGAGAAATACCATCTGCTATCATTAAAGCAGTACCGCTTGGTGCGTCTAGCTTTAGGTTGTGGTGCTTTTCGATAATTTCAACATCAAAACCTGTGCCTAAAATCTGCTCTGCCTTTTTAGCAAGCTCAATAAGCAAATTAATACCAAGTGACATATTACCTGAATAGAAAATAGCTGTTTGCTGTGAAGCAGTTTTTATCTGCTGAACCTGTTCAGGTGAAAAACCTGTTGTACAAATAACAGTTGGCATTTTCTTTGCTGTTGCATAGCTTAACAATCCGTTAAGTACAACAGGATTAGAAAAATCTATAATAACATCTGCCTGTTCTGTGATTTTTGAAAAATCATCATATATAGGAAAACCCAGTGTGCTGTCAACAGAAATATCAACACCTGCTACAACTGTGCAATCCTCTCTTTTACTTACTTCTCGGGCAATAACTCTACCCATATTTCCACAGCAACCGCTTAGAATTATATTTGTCATATCTTTTACACTTCCCTTAAATTCTGTAATTATTTAACTAAACCATACTTAGCCATTACAGATTTCAAATAGCTGTGTGATTTTTCACTTAGTGGAACTAAAGGTAATCTGCAAATACCACAATTATAACCCATTATATTCATAGCTTCTTTTACAGGAATTGGGTTAACATCGCAGAATAGTGCGTTCATAAGCTCAAGATAATGCAAGTGCATTTTTGAAGCTTCTTCAAAATTACCGTCAAGACAAAGCTGTGTGATATCGTGCATTTCTTTTGGCATAACATTTGCAAATACAGAAATTACACCCTTACCGCCTAATGACATAATTGGAACAGTTAAATCGTCGCAACCTGTGTAAACAGTAAGTTTATCGCCACACAAAGCCATAGTTTTAGCTGCCTCGCCTATTTTATCGCCAGCCTCTTTTGTAGCAACAATGTTTGGGTGCTGGCAAAGCTTTGCATAAGTTTCAGGTTGAATTGTGCAACCTGTTCTACTTGGAACATTATACAAAATCATAGGAATGTCTACTGCATCTGCAATAGCTGTAAAATGTGCAACCAAGCCAGCCTGTGATGACTTATTATAATAAGGTGTAACTGACAAAACAGCATCTGCACCCATTTTTTTAGCTTCTTTTGTAAGTTCAATAGCATAAGCTGTGTCGTTACTGCCTGTGCCTGCAACAACAGGAACTCTGCCATTTACTCTTTCTAATGTATAATTAATAACCTTACAATGCTCTGAATGGTCCATTACAGCAGATTCGCCTGTTGTACCACAAGCCAAAATAGCGTCAGTACCGTTATTTATCTGAAAATCAATCAGCTTACCGTATTCATCATAGTTGATAGAACCGTCGCTATTCATAGGAGTAACAACAGCAACACAGCTTCCTGTAAATATAGGCTTGCTCATTATAAATAACCTCCGTTATAAAATTAATCGTCTAAGTAACCCTCGGCACATAGTAGTTCTGCCATAAGAACTGCACCGCCAGCGGCACCTCTTAGTGTATTGTGTGACATACAAACAAACTTAATTGTATACTGTGTGTCTTCTCTTAGTCTACCAATTGAAACAGCCATACCATTCTCAAGATTTCTCTCGCTGTTAATCTGTGGTCTGTTTGGCTCTGTAAAGTAGTGTAGGAACTGCTTTGGTGCACTTGGTAGCTCTAGCTCCTGTGCTCTGCCCTTATAGCTTTCCCATCTTGCAATAATATCTTCCATAGAAGCCTTATTTTCAAGCTCTACAAATACTGCAGCTGTGTGTCCGTCACTTACAGGTACACGAATACACTGTGATGTAATAGATGGAACAGCAGTATCTACAATTTGGTCGCCCTCAATATGACCCCAAATCTTTAGTGGCTCTTTCTCAGACTTCTCTTCTTCGCCACCGATAAATGGTATAACGTTATCTACCATCTCTGGCCATGTATCGAATGTTTTACCTGCACCTGAAATAGCCTGATATGTACAAGCTAAAACCTTTTTAACGCCTAAATCCATTAGTGGGTGAATTGCAGGAACATAGCTTTGTAGTGAGCAGTTAGATTTAACAGCAATAAAGCCTTTCTTTGTACCAAGACGCTTTCTTTGAGCTGGAATAATCTTAGCGTGGTCTGCGTTAATCTCAGGAATAATCATAGGAACATCTGGTGTGTGTCTGTTAGCACTGTTATTTGACATAACAGGACACTCAGCCTTAGCATAAGCCTCTTCAAGAGCCTTAATTTCGTCCTTATTCATATCTACAGCACAGAATACAAAGTCTACCTTAGATGCTACAGATTCAACATCAGCAGCGTCCATAACTATCATATCTGCGTATTTTTCAGGAATATCTACAGCCATTGCCCATTTAGCACCAACAGCCTCTTTATATGTTTTACCTGCAGAACGTTTACTTGCAGCAAGTGCAACAACATCAAACCAAGGGTGATTCTCAAGTAATAGAGAAAATCTCTGTCCAACCATACCTGTTGCACCAATAATACCAACTTTATACTTTTTCACGATAATGTCCTCCTAAATATACAATATGTGATAATTAATTATATTTTGCCTGTCTGCTCCTATTCTAATAAACTTTTTTTAGGACCTATGTAGAAACTAAACAATCTACACATATAAACTTTTATCAGACAGTATATAATTGTTACTTTATAATATACCACTATTAAGAATTTATGTCAATTTATCATTTCAATTTTTGCGGTTTATCCTTAACTTTCTTTGATAAAAAACAAGATTTGCCACTTTATAATAATTTTTGAAATAATAATAAAATAAAATCTACATCAATTAGTGGCAACCATGGCAATCTCCACCACAGCTATGACCTTCGTCGTGATGATGACCGCAGGTAGCTGACATATTAAAAATAAGAGTACCATCTAACAGCTTTTCTACTGCAACATCTGCCATACCTGTAACACCAGCATATATTTCAATACCAAATTTGCCAAGCATATTTTTAGCACCTGTGCCTATACCACCGCAAATTACTGCATTTACCATATTACTTCTTAAAAATTCTGACAGTGCAGAATGTCCACCCATATCTGAATTTACTATCTCTGAAGCTGTTACTTTAAAATCTGCAACTGTATATATTTTAAACACTGTTGATTTACCAAAGTGCTGATTAATCATTCCGTTATCATAAGGTACTGCTATTTTCATAATTATACATATCCCCTTTATAATTAAATTATACAATTAATTATATATCAATAATTTAAAATTGTAAATCAATAAATAATAACTTTTATCAAAAAAACAGAACAAACTGCTCAAAAAAGATTTTCAAGCAGTTTGTCTTTTAATATTGAATATAATAAGAATTTAATTACCCTTTTTTTACATTGTAATGACCTTTTGAATCGGTTGTGGTTGGAGAATATTTAATATTACCACCACTGTATGGTATATCTACAGTTTGAATACTACCATTTGTAAAGATAACATAGGTAGCATCTTTTGGCACATCAAATGTGTAAGTGGCTTGACCAGAAGTGTTAACACCTGATTTTGTCATAGGTTTTCCAGGCCATGTCGTCATACTTTTGTTAGTGTCTGACCAATAATAGCAATAAATAGTGCCACTCCAGTTTAAGG
>JAXJTR010000172.1:0-42961 GCA_036309465.1 Acutalibacteraceae bacterium | reverse complement strand
TAGTTCTTTTCCGTTATTTACTAGAGAAAAACCATCTTTGTAACCGCCTGCATACAATGTTGTTCCCTCAATTTTTTCATCAAGAAAAAATTGTATTTCTCCAGAAGAATTTATAAAAGCATATCGACAGTTATTATCATCTCCTGTTTCTGTGTCAACCGCCTTAATCCAAGAATAACCATCGGAAAACTCATATACATAATCAATAATGTGTCCATTTTTTGCATTTTTTGGTTCAGTGCTTTGGTTGGTGTCCTCAACTGGCGATGAAATATTTTCTTTTCTTTCTTCACCACAGCCTACCAAAGTTAGTAATGATATTGTAGCACACAACATCATTGTTATGATTTTTTTCATTTTCTGTTCCTCCTTTTATTAAACCAATAGTGTTTGTTGTTGCAAAATTTTTTATCATTCTGTATACCAGCATAATATACTCAAATATTGAGTACATTATAAATTATACTCAGTCTTTGAGTATATGTCAATACGCAATAATTGAGTATTATAAAATATAAAAGGGTGGTAAAAATAGATTATGTTGATAGGCTTAAGGCTTTACGGATAGATAGAGATTTAACACAGAAAGACATTGCAAAAATATTAAACAAATCACAACAAGGATATGCACACCTTGAAAATAGAAAAGCAAGATTTTCAATTGAGGATATAATACAACTGGCTCAATTTTATAATGTAACTACCGATTATATTTTAGGATTAACAAAAAATTGCTGACTAAACTAATAATGTTTAAATAAACACAGTGTTTTAAGTTATGTAATTATATAAAAATGAGTATCAGTAAAATTGATTATTTAAATTAAGGGCATTGTAGCTATAAAACTACAATGCCCTTGGCTTTTATATAACAATTATAATCTAACAGAAATATTTTCCTTGTGTAAATATTCTTTAAGTACAGGTATAGGAATTTCTCCAAAATGGAATAATGAAGCGGCTAATACAGCATCTGCCTTGCCATCTGTAAAGGCATCTTTAAAATGCTCTAAAGCTCCTGCACCGCCTGAAGCTATAACAGGAATACCAACACTTTCAGAAACAGCTTTTGTTAATTCAAGGTCATACCCTTGCTTTTGACCGTCGCAGTCCATACTTGTTAGCAGTATTTCTCCTGCACCTCTTTTTTCTACTTCCTTTGCCCATTCAATAGCATCTATACCCATTGGTATTCTGCCACCATTTATGTATACTTCCCAGCTTTTTCCGTTGCGTTTTGCATCAATAGCCGCAACAACGCACTGGCTACCAAATTTATATGAAGCCTCGTTGATAATGTCTGGTCTTTTAATTGCAGCTGAGTTAACACTTACCTTGTCGGCACCTGCACGCAAAATTTGGGTAAAATCTTCCACTGTTCTTATTCCACCGCCAACTGTAAAAGGAATAAAAATACTGTTTGCAACCTGACTAACAATGTCAACTATAATGTTTCTTGCATCAGATGAAGCTGTAATATCAAGAAGCACCAATTCGTCAGCACCCTGCTTGTCGTATTCAATAGCACACTGCACAGGGTCGCCTGCATCTCTTAAATTTACAAAGCTTGTGCCTTTAACAACTCTACCGTTTTTTACATCAAGACAAGGTATTATTCTTTTAGCATACATTATAAAAGCACTTCCTTTCTGTCGGTCATATCAGCAAAATTTTTAAGTATCTGTAAGCCTACTTTGCCACTTTTTTCAGGGTGGAATTGAGTAGCCATTATATTTTTATAAGAAACAGAGGCATCTATTGTAGTGCCATATTCTGTTTGAGAAGATACAATTTCCGGATTAGTAGCTTTTAAGAAATATGAATGAACAAAATATACATAAGGGTTACCCTCGATACCCTTGAATAAACCGTCGTTTTTCTTGATGTTAAGAGAATTCCAACCCATGTGTGGTATTTTTAATGTACCGTTGTTGTTAGGTATTTTGGTTACAGTGCCCTCTAATATAGAAAGACCCTGTGCATTAGGGCTTTCTTCACTTGCAGGGAATAAAAGCTGTAGTCCAAGGCAAATTCCTAAAAAAGGCTTGCCTGTTGCAACAAACTCCTTAACAGCTTTATCAGCACTGCAAGAAGTCATACAATTCATTGCGTCTTCAAAAGAGCCAACACCTGGCAAAATAGCACCGTCGGCATTTAAAATTGTGTTAATGTCTTTTGTTATCTCACATTTACAGCCAATGTAATTCATAGCTTTAACAACGCTTTGTAAATTACCTGCACCATAATCAATTATAGCAATCATATTATCGTCCTTTTCCTTTTAATATATAGGTATATAATATCACACCCAAATATTTCTTGCAAGTTGTAACTTTAATGAATTAGAAAAGCTATTATTAAATAATCTGTAAAACTTTCAACAAAAAGCTTTAATATATTTATCAAATGTTGTATAATTAATCATATATAGTAGCTTTTTATAGAGGAGTGATTTAAAATGAGTGAGGAAAATAAGAAAAACAGGGTTAGATTAAAAATTTGCGGTAGTCAGTTTGTTATTTCTGCTGATGAAAGTGAGCAATATATACAGAAAATTGCAAAAATAGTTGACCAGCGTGTACAAGAACTGGCTGAGCACGACTCTAAGCTTTCTATACAAATGGCTACAATAGTTGCTGCCTTAAATTATTGCGACCAATACGAAAAACAACGTATAGCTAACGAGGCACTTATTTCTAAAGCTGATGAATGTGAAACACTTGCCAGAGAAGCATCTCAACAGCTTACAGCACTTTTAACTGAAAATGCAGAGTTGAAAGAGGAAAAAGCAGGCTTGCATAAAATTATTGCAGAGCTAAAAGCAGGTACCTATGTAGAGGATAATTCAGCTAATGAAGATATAAACGATAAATCACCTGATTTTAGCGAAAAAGAGAATACTACAGCTGAACAGGTACTTAATGAAAATTATAATAAGGCTAACTCATATGTTGTAGAAGAGAAAAATTCAGTTTCAAAGTCGTATGTTAATAAAGATAGAAAAACTAAAGATACATTTAGAAATTCATTTAGCTATAAAAACAAAGCTGAAAAAACTCCTGAGAAAAAAACAAATGTTGTAAAGGGAATTAGAGAATTTTCAGGTGGATTTTATAATAGCGATGAGTATGCAGATATAGTATCAGATGATGAATTAATCAGTATGCTTAACGAAGAAGTTTAATAAAGAGAGAATTATTTTATGGATAAACTTGAGATTTTAGCACCGGCAGGCTCTATGGAGGCTTTAATAGCTGCTGTAAGAGCAGGTGCCGATGCGGTGTATGTAGGCTCTACACAATTTGGTGCCAGAGCCTCTGCGAAAAATTTTGATTTAAGTCAACTTAAAGAGGCTGTTGATTTTTGCCATAGTCGTGGTGTAAAGCTGTATTTAACAATGAATACATTAATTACAGATAGCGAAATTTCAACTGCCTTAGATATAGCTAAACAAGCCTGCCAACTGCCTATTGATGCAATAATAGTGCAGGATGTAGGCTTTGCTTCTGTATTGCATAAGGCTATTCCTGATATGCCTTTGCACGGTTCAACACAAATGAGCGTGCATACTCCTCAGGGAGCAAAGCTGTTGTATAGTTTGGGATTTAAGAGAGTTGTGCTATCACGAGAAATGACTCTACAAGAGATAGAAGAGGTTGCACAAACTTGCCCAATAGAGCTGGAGGTATTTGTACACGGTGCTTTATGTATGTGTGTGTCGGGTCAATGCTATTTTAGTGCAATGCTTGGCAGTCGCAGTGGTAATAGAGGGCAGTGTGCTCAAACCTGTCGACTTCCATTTATGGTTGAGGGTGGAACAGGTAACGACCTTAGCCTTAAAGATATGTCTATTTTAGAGCATTTGCAACAGCTTAATAAGGCAGGAGTAATTTCAGCCAAAATAGAAGGCAGATTAAAACGCCCTGAATATGTTGCCTGTGCAGTTAATGTAGCAAGACAATATTACGACACAGGCATAGCAACAGAAGAAAGCTGTACACAGCTAAAAAGTGTATTCTCAAGGTCTGGCTTTACTAACGGGTATTACACCAATAATCGTGGTGCAAATATGTTTGGAACAAGACAAAAGGACGATGTTATTTCTGCTACAACTAAGGTTCTCAATCAAATTCATTCTATTTATAAAAATGAGTATCAGCGTATACCTGTTAAAATGAATTTTAATTTAGAAGCAGATAAACCGTCACAGCTAACGGTAGAGGAATTTGGTGGAAATGCTTCGGTAGTTGTGGAAGGGGATTTAGGTCAACAGGCTTTAAATAAACCTTTAGATATTGAAAAAGCTACAGCACAGCTAAGCAAAACAGGCGGTACACCTTATATAGTAAATACTGTTAACTGTAATTTAGGCGAAAATGTAACTATGCCAATGTCATCTTTAAATAGCCTTAGAAGAAATGCTTTGGATATGTTAACAGATAAATTGATGAATAATTATAAAATACCTGAAATCAAGCCTTTCTATCTTCAAGATAATAAAACAAGAGAGATTAAGGAAAATGTTCCTTTAAGGGCTGTGTTTTCAAGTTGGGATATTCCACAGGAGTTTATAGACTGTCAGCTTATCTTTTTACCTGAAAATACTCCAGCTAATGTTTTATGTTCCTTGAAAAATCATGGCTTTAATATAGGTATCGAGATTTTTGCAGGTATGTTTGGCAGGGAACAACAAATAATTAATCGTTTAAAAACTGCAACAGAATGTGGTATTAAAGATGTTCTTATTAATAATCTTGGTGCAATTCCTTTATGTAAAAGCTTTGATATGAATATTCACGGTAGTTTTAGACTAAATGTAATGAACACCCAAAGTGTAGAATTTTTTAACACCTTGGAACTTGCCGACGTTACAGCATCTTTGGAGCTGACTCTACAGCAGATAAACGCTTTAGGTAGTAAGTTACCATTAGGTACCATAATATACGGAAGAATACCTCTAATGCTTACAAGAAATTGTCCTGGAGTAAATTCTTCTACAAAAAGCTGTAAAGATTGTGGTGGCTTGGGATATATTACCGACAGAAAAGATATAAGCTTCCCATATAAATGTAGTGGTGGTTGTACTCAAATATATAATAGTGTACCATTGTATATGGGTGACAGATTACGAGAAATTCAAAGTGCAGACTTTAATATGCTTATATTTACAACAGAAAGTAAAGAAGAAATGGTAAGTGTTTTAAAGGCTGTTAAGAATAAAGAAAAAATATATGGTGGTCACACTCGTGGTCTTTACTATAAAGGTGTGCTATAACCAAATGAACAGGAGATACCCCAATGGAGATTAAAATACAAAAGCTGAAAGATAATGCAATTATTCCTAAAAGAGCAACAGATGGCTCAGCAGGTATGGATTTATATGCTTGTATAGAACAACCTATTACAATACAGCCACAGCAAAGGGTTACAATTCCTACAGGAATAGCAGTAGCATTGCCAAGTAATGAGTTTGCAACATTTATTTTTGCAAGAAGTGGTTTAGGAATAAAGCACGGTATAGCACTTTCAAATGGTGTAGGTGTAATTGACAGCGATTACCGTGGAGAATTATGTGTAGGATTGCTTAATTCAAGTAACATACCATATACAATAAACCCTAATGACCGTGTAGCACAAATGGTGGTTATGCCAGTGTGTGTTCCTGCTGTAAATGTAGTAGATACCCTTGACGAAACTAACCGAAACACAGGTGGTTTTGGCTCTACAGGGAAGTAATAGGTTATAAATATCTAAATCTTTTATAAATATTAAGGTTGTATATAATTTTATCCTTTATTTGGGTAATAATATGATAATATGGTGTAGTTGTCAGGATAATAAATGTTGAGAATATGATTGTAAATATTTAAAATCGCAACCAAAAAATATTGACTGTTTAATGATTTTGCTGTAAAATTAAAATTGTGTTGGTGTATTATACACAATAAATTGATTATTTAGAGAGGTGAAAAAAATGGACGCAGGAAGTAGTAACAGTACAGCCCCGGGGCCTTTGTTGATAAT
Organism: Acutalibacteraceae bacterium; assembly: GCA_036309465.1. Lineage (GTDB taxonomy): Bacteria > Bacillota > Clostridia > Oscillospirales > Acutalibacteraceae > CAG-964. The sequence continues at coordinate 36,937 of JAXJTR010000172.1, read as the reverse complement.
GTGTAAACACGCTTTTTGCGTGCAATTTTCACTGTAGCTTTCAATAAATGCTCTGGCTGTGTTTACTATGCTTCTAACTATTTTTATTTTATAATTAGGAGGAAATAAACATGGAAAACAAGAGTGTGTCCCCTGCTATATCAAAGACTATCGAGTCTTTGTTCGAGCAGAAAAAATATGTTACAATTCGTGATGTATTAAGTACAATGCAGGGTATAGATATAGCCTATATGTTCAGCGAGCTTGACCAAAATATGTTACCGTTGTTGTTTAGACTGCTACCTAAAGAGCTTGCTGCTGATACATTTGTAGAAATGGACGACGATGGTCAGGAAATGCTTATTCACGGTTTTAGTGATACTGAGCTTAAAGAGGTTATAGATGAGCTGTATGTAGATGATATGGTTGACCTTGTAGAGGAAATGCCAGCAAATGTAGTAAAGCGTATTTTGCGTACCGCTGACTCAGAAACAAGAAAAGCAATTAACGAAATTTTAAAATACCCTGACGATAGTGCAGGCAGTATTATGACAACAGAATATATTACTCTTAGACCAACTATGACTGTACAAGATGCTATTAAACGCATACGTCGTACAGGTGTTGATAAAGAAACAATCTACACCGGCTATGTTACAGAGTCTAACCGTACGCTGGTTGGTATGGTGTCTATGCGTACCTTGCTACTAAGTGACGACGCAGATATAGTGCAAGATATAATGGAAAGCAATATTATTGCTGTAAATACTCTTGACGATAAGGAAGAGGTTGCCAATCAATTTAAAAAATATGATTTTTTGGCTATGCCTGTTGTTGATAAAGAATTTAGATTAGTTGGTATTGTAACTGTAGACGATGCTATTGATGTTATGGAGGACGAGGTAACAGAGGATATGGAAAAGATGGCAGCTATTACTCCATCTGATAAACCATATTTAAAAACAGGTGTATTTGAAACATGGAAAAACCGTATTCCTTGGTTGTTACTTCTTATGATTTCAGCTACATTTACAGGTATGATTATAACCAGCTTTGAAGAAGCTTTGGCAGCACAAGTAACGCTAACTGCATTTATTCCTATGCTGATGGATACAGGTGGTAACTCAGGAAGCCAAACATCAGTTACAGTTATTAGAGGTTTGTCTTTGGGAGAAATTCAGTTTAAAGATATGCTTAAAGTTGTATGGAAAGAGGCAAGAGTTGCTTTGTTAGCAGGTGTTACTCTTGCAATTGCAAATTTCTTTAAATTAATGTTTTTCGACCGTGTTGGTGTTTCTGTTTCATTAGTTGTTTGTACAACCCTTATAGTAACGGTATTCGTGGCAAAAATAATTGGTTGTGTTTTACCTATGTTGGCTAAACGAATTGGATTTGACCCTGCTGTAATGGCGAGTCCATTTATTACAACAGCAGTTGATGCTATTTCGCTGGTTGTATATTTCCAAGTTGCAGCATTACTGTTAAATTTAACAGTGTAATTAATGGATAAAGTTTTATATATTAATAATGATTTTATATGTGAGCTAAATTGTTTTAGCTCACATTTTTTATGCGATATTCAAATTTATACATATAATTAGTGTACGTAAAAAAAGGACAGTTCACTTTGCGGTGAGCTGTCCTTTTTAAGCTTATGGTGATATTAAATTATTCAGCCTTAGTATCTGCTTCTGTTGTTGCTTCTGTAGTAATTTCTGTAGCAATTACTGATGAATCTAAAGCTGGGTCAAGTTTACCTGCTAATGTGTTCTTTTTAAATTCTTCATACTCTTCTTTTGTAGAGCGTACATAGGTGTTCTTCTGTGTAATACCGTCTGCATTATTTGAGCTTTCGATAGTAAGCTCGTCGCCCTTGATTGTTGCAGATACAGTAGTTTCTTCGCCCTCGCCTGTAACATTACCAGCTTCGTCTGTTGTACCTGCTGATATAGTTACAATTGATTTACCATCATAGTTGTATTTCCACTCTACATCGTCATAGTATGCTGCTGATACAAAATAGTTGTGGATAGAACCGTCGTCGGTAAACTCCATAAAAGAAGTGTAACCGTCTGTGCTCTTCCAGTAACCAATTATTTGGTCATTTTTTGTAAACTCAGGTCCCTTTAGAGTAACAGCTTCAGGTGCCCAAACAAAATCAAATACAGTTTCTGATTGTTCGTAGCCCTCGTAGCTTAATGTTAACTTTTTACCTTGAATAAGGTTACCCTCAACTGAATATATCATCTTTTGATATACTTGACCTGCTTCTAATAGTGATATGGTATTATCATCATTATGCTTTATTGGGTAAGACATTGTTTCGTGCATATATCCGTTACTTACAGACATATCTAATGTGTCGTTAGTAAATGTATAGTAAATTTTTGTTCCGTTATTATCTATTGCCCAACTACCCTTAATAGTATTATTGAAAAATATAAAGTAAACCGCTACACCTAAAATAGCAAGTATAGCAATAATAATTCCAATAATAGCACCTAGCTTTTTAGGGCTCATCTTTTTCTTAGTGATTTCAGCTACTACACAATCAGAAACTTCACCTTGAAAATCACTGCTGTTGTAATCGTCCACATAGCCTTCAAGCTCGCTAAATTGAGAGCTATATGTATCATTCTCTGTTTGCTCATCTGATTTCTCAAGATTTACTGCTGATGATGTTTCAGTATCATCTGTTGTTTCTGTTGTGTTGTAAAATTCATTTTCATTTGTCTGCTCTGTGTAATCCTCTGTAGCCTCGTCAGTGTATGTTTCTAACTCATCAAACTGAGAGGTATATTCTCCTGACTGGTTGTCGTCGGGCTTTTTGTTAAGTGCCATATTAAGTCCTCCTAAAATAATTAATAAACATTTCAATTATAATACAATATATTTTTTCTTGCAACTGAATTTTAAAACTTTATTGCTTTTACCAAAAATATACTCAATAAAGGTGTAATTGGGCAATATTTTTTAAAATAATAGATTATTTAATAAAAAATAAAAAATTTTTTTCTACAGGTGTACATCATTGTTATATGGTGTGCACTTTTACTTTTGTTTTGACTATTTAGTGCAAGACAGTTTAATGAGTGTTAATTAAAAGCTACAGTTTTATATAAGCCTTTTGCTTTGGGTGCTTATAAATTGTTTTGCGAATAATTATCTTATATGAATACAGGGAGGTTTGGTATGACTAAAAGAGAAGAAAAGTTTTGTTGTTTTTACTCGTCTAATGGAAATGTAAGGTTGTCTGCTGTTATGGCTGGGTATGAAATAAATCCTGAACAAACAGGGCAACAGCTGTTAATGAGAGATGATATTTCTAAAAAAATTAAGGAGTATAGAGATATACGACTAAAAGACCTTAATTTTATGGCTTTACAGGGCTATGAAAGACTTGCCTTTGGGGATATTTCAGACTGTATACAACTATTGTATATGGACAAGCCTGACCTAAAGGCTTTTAAGAGTATGGATTTATATATGATTTCAGAAATTAAAAGACCTAAAGACGGTGCTATGGAAATTAAGTTTTTTGACAGAATAAAGGCTCTTGAAAAAATTAGCGAGGCACAACAAAGCATAGGGGAAAATAGTCTACCGTTTTATAAAGTGCTTGAAAATAGTGCCTCTGTTTTAAATGAGGTGGATGATTATGCTACCGACTAAGTTTTCTCCAAAGCAAATGCAACTGCTTACATGGTGGTGCAACGGCAGTAAATATTGTAATCACGATGCTGTAATATGCGACGGTGCTGTGCGTAGTGGTAAAACTATGTGTATGAGTTTATCCTTTGTTAGCTGGGCGTTTTATAGATTTAATGGCTGTAGCTTTGCTTTGTGTGGTAAAACTATACGCTCGTTAAAACGCAATGTTGTTACGCCGATACTTGGTATGTTAAAGGAGCTAGGTTTTAGCTATACCGAAAAGCTATCTCAAAATTATATCGACCTTAGCTGGAATGGTAAAACAAACCGATTTTACTATTTTGGCGGTAAAGATGAATCTTCTGCTTCGCTTATTCAAGGTATGACACTATGCGGTGTTTTATTTGATGAGGTTGCATTAATGCCACGGTCTTTTGTAGAGCAGGCTGTTGCAAGATGTAGTGTAAATGGCAGTAAATTTTGGTTTAACTGTAATCCTGATTATCCACAACACTGGTTTAGGGTAGAATGGATATTGAGCAAAAAGCGTAAAAATGCCTTATATATGCACTTTGTTATGGACGATAACCCCTCACTTTCTGCTGATATGAAAAAGCGATATAGCTCACTTTACAGTGGCGCATTTTACGAAAGATTTATACTTGGTAAATGGGTTAGTGCACATGGCTGTGTATATCCTTTTATGACTGATAGTATGTTTGTTGATGTTCCAAAGGATAAATTCGAGAAATATGCTGTTAGTTGCGATTATGGTACAGTTAATCCCGCTTCCTTTGGATTGTGGGGTTATACAAATAGTGTATGGTACAGAATAGACGAATATTATTATGACTCTAAGAAAAAAGGAGTACAACGCACAGACGAGGAGCATTACTCTGCTTTAGAAAAGCTTACAGAAGATAAAAAAATTGAATGTGTTGTGGTAGACCCCTCTGCGGCAAGCTTTATTCAAACAATACGCAGACACGGTAAATACACCGTTAAGCCGGCTGTAAATAATGTGATAGACGGTATAAGAAAAACTTCTACAGCACTTAAAGAGGGTAGTATAAAAATATGTAACTGCTGTATTGACAGTATGAGAGAATTTGGTTTATACCGCTGGAGCGAAAGTGGAGTTGATGCACCTATTAAAGAGAACGACCACGCTATGGATGATATAAGATATTTTGTTACAACAGTGGCAAATCAGCAATCAAGTGGCTTTGTTGCTTTTGCTACTAAAAGATTATAAAGGAGGTTCAGTGTGGCTATATTCAAAAGAAAAAAAGAAACTCCTGTACAGGTGGCACAAACAGTTGTAGGCAACAGTATAGGTAACCCTTTTTATGCGTTAAATGGTTATGTGCCACTTAATAATTCACAGCATTTTCTTTATGCTTCGTTAAGAGAAGCAATACCTATTATAGATTCTGCAATTAACAAGCTGGTACGTCTGTTAGGTACTTTTGAAGTTACCTGTGAAAACAAAAGGGTACAGCAACAGCTACAGTATTTTTTAGATAATGTAAAAACAGGTGGTAATAACACAGGCTTTAAATGCTTTATTAGCACATATTTTGACCAATTGCTTACATACGGTACTGCTGTTGCTGAAATTATACCATATAAAGATTATAAAAATATTTATGGTTTGTATAATGCCGACAATAATGATATTGTGCTAAAAATGAATGAGCATAATCCACTGGAAATGCTTGTGTGTGTACAAAATGGCAGTGAGATTTTACCTGTAAAAAATCAGGAACTTATTATGATAACCTCGTTAAATCCTCAGCCTAACAAAATTGGCGGAACATCTATATTGCAAGGGTTGCCATTTGTAAGCGACATTCTTTTAAAAATTTTTACTGCTATAGGTCAAAATTGGGACAGAGCAGGTAATATTAGATACTCGGTAACATATAAGCCACCAAATGACGGTTCGCAAGGTGCATATACGGAACAGCGTGCAGAAATGATAGCAAAAGAATGGAGTAAAGCTATGCAGGATAATGGGGTATCTGACTTTGTAGCGGTAGGTGATGTTGATATTAAAGTTATTGGTGCAGATAACCAAATTTTAGAATGTCAAACTCCTGCAAGATTATTACTGGAGCAAATAGTTTCAAAGCTTAGTATACCACCATTTTTATTAGGATTATCTTGGAGTAGCACAGAAAGAATGTCATCACAACAAGCAGACATTTTAACAAGCGAGCTGGAGCATTACAGATATTTACTTAATCCGGTTATAAGTAAGGTGTGTTCAATGTGGTTGGTTATGAATGGTTATAGCACTAACCATAAAATAAACTGGAGCAATATTAATCTTCAAGATGAGGTAGAGCTTGCTAACGCAAGACTTGTTAATGCTCAGGCTGATAATTTAGAAACAAGTAAGGAGTGATAGCTTGCAGGGGATAATTAAGAGTAATTGTAAGATAGACGACGAAAGTTTAAGTTTAATAAATAGCTATACAAGGCGAGAATATAAAAGCGAAGAGCTGTATGTATTTAAAGTTGTGTTGTGTGATAACGACATAGACCGAGATAACGAAGCTTTTTCTTTACAAGCACTACAGCAAATGAGCAATTTATTTGTTGGCAAAACAGGCATTACAGACCATAATCCATTGGCAAAAAATCAAACAGCAAGAATTTTTAAATGTGCTGTAGAAAAGGTTGAAAATGTGTTTACTGCATACGGTGATGAATATTATCGTTTAGTTGCAATGGCTTATATTCCACAAACAGAGGCAACTGATAAAACAATTCAGCTTATAGAAAGTGGAATTGTTAAAGAGGTAAGTGTTGGGTTAAGTACAGATGAGGTATTGTGTAGCGTTTGTGGTGAAAAAGTAAATGTAGGCTGTGGACATTATAAAGGCGAAATGTATGGCGACAAGCAATGCTACCACATATTAAACAGTGTAAGCGACGCCTACGAATGGTCCTTTGTGGCTGTGCCAAGTCAACGTAAAGCAGGGGTAACAAAAAATTGTAAAAATATAGGCAAGAAAGAGGTTAGGGTTATGGATATTGTAAATGAGATAAAAAAAGGCAATTACAAGGCTATTAACAGTGATAATATTTCTGAAATAGCCAAACATATAGAAAAACTTGAGGAATACGCAGAATGTGGTATGGCTTACAGAGAACAGCTTGAAAAAGACTACATAAGATATGGTGCTTTATGCTTTAAAGATAGTAATAATCTTATGACAAGCACAGCGAAAAAGCTATCTGTAAAAGAGCTTGAGGAAAGTATAAGACTGTACAAAAACGCAGTAAATGGCAATACAGTTTTTTCACCACAGCTTATTCCAAATAATAATAGTAACAGTAAAGAATTTTATAACAAACAAGAATACAGCATTTAAAATAGGAGGAATTATATATGAATGTTAATTTTAACGGTTATGAAGAAAAGATTCTTACATTTCAGTGCGACAGCACAGTAACAACAACTTCTCAGTGGGTAAAAATTTCAGATAATGGTACAGTAGGCAGTGCTACTGCAAACTCGCCGCTTGTAGGTGTAACAGTTAATGTAAGAAGTGGATATGCAGGTGTTATGGTTAGCGGTGTAGTAACAGCTAAGAAGTCAGGGGATATTCCGCTGGGCTATTCAAATCTTGTTTATACTGCACAGGGTATTGCGGTAAATAGTGCCGGCAGAAAGCACCTTGTGTTAAGTGCAACAGATGATACAGTAACATTTATTCTTTAATTTGGAGGTAATAAAATATGGATTTTTATAAGACAATAGAAATTGATAAAAGTATGTATAACAGAAAGGGTAAAACCTTTAGTCAGGTTTTGGAGGAACTTGACCCAAGTGAGAATTATAGCAATTCATATCTTGGCAAGCTTGATGCCTTTGGCAGACAGCTAAAACGCTTTGATATTAAGGTAAGCGGAGCAAACTCCGATATGGTAGAAAAATTTTTCCAAACAGCTTCATCTGCGGTATTATTCCCTGAATATGTAAGTCGTGCAATTAAGGCAGGTATGGAATATGCTGATGTATTGCCTGATATTACAGCTACTGTAACAAAAATTGAAGGTATGGATTACCGCAGTATTGTTTCAACTCCTGATGAAGATGACAAGGAGCTAAAGGTAGTTAACGAGGGTGCTTTCCTACCTAAAACAACAATTAAAACACAAGAAAATCTTGTAAAGCTAATAAAGCGTGGCAGAATGTTGGTATCTACCTACGAAGCACTACGCTTTCAGCGACTTGATTTATTTACAGTAACTTTAAAACAGATTGGTGCATATATTGCACGAACACAGCTATCAGATGCTGTTCAGGTTTTGATTAATGGTGACGGTAACAACAATGGTGCACAGGTTATTAATGTATCTGAAAGTGGTACTCTTACATATAATGACCTTATTAAGCTATGGACAAGCTTATCACCATACCAGCTTAATACTTTGTTAGTGCCAACTGCTTTAATGGAGAAATTGTTGGCTATGCCTGAAATGCAGGACTCTCAAGCTATGTTGGACTTCCACGGCACAGGCAGAATGATAACACCAATGGGTGCCAAGGTTATTCATGTTCCATCACTTAACAGCGATACTATTATTGCCCTTGATAAAACCTGTGCTATCGAAATGGTACAGGCAGGTGATGTTCTGGTTGATTATGATAAGCTTATCGACAGACAGCTAGAGCGTGCAACAGTTAGTGTTATTAGTGGTTTTGCAAAGGTATTTGCAGATGCCAGCTTAGTTCTAAAGGTATAATTTATGAGCAACTGTATAAGTAGTGCACAGGTGCTTTTACAACTTTCACAGCTTGCAGGCATTAGTATGGAAGAAGCGGAAAAATACAAATGGCTATGTACAAATGCAGTTGAGGAATTAACAGAAATGCTAAAGGACAACACAGACCTTTCAGCTTGCGGTGGCAGATTAACTGCCACCGCAACAGCAATGGCATATTACAATTATTGCGTTGTTATGCAAGGCAGTAATGTAAATAGTGTAAAAATAGGAGATATTTCTGTTAACTGTAATGCTGACAAAAAATTTGCAAATGATTATCTGCAACAGTGTTTAAAAAGTATTGCACCATATCTTAAAGATAGCAGTTTTATGTTTAAGGGAGTAAAAGCCTATGGTGTACAAGGTAATTGAAAATGCAATTAATAAAATGGGTACTGAGTGTATTGTTACCCAGTACCACAATGGGCAAAAGCACATTGTAAAAGGTGTTTTACAACCTTATAACAGTAGTTTTGTTAACGGAAATAATAATAATTCCCAAATAACAGATTGTGGAATTGTTGAAAAGGGCGATTATGTTTTTTATTTTAATCCTCCTAAATCAAGAGCAAACTATGATAATGCAACTGTACTGATTAACGGACAACAGTATTGGTTTAGAGGTTGCCATTTTTATATGTGTTGCAACAGGGTTGTTTATATTAAGGCTCGTTTGCAAATTATCAACAACAGCAAGGAGTAGGTGATATATTGATAGATAGCAAAACAAGGCTAAATAGAATAATAAACAGTTTATCGGCACAAATAAGTAATGTAAAATTCACGCAATATTGTCCTAATATTCAACTGCAACTACCTTTAAAAGGTAGCTTTGTTGCAAGTGTAGGTGTAAAAAGCGAAGAAAAAACTAGCAGAAAGCAAAAAATAGTGTATAGAATTACACTACTTGCAGGTATTGACACAAATGGTATATCAATGCTTGAAAAAGCAAACCAAATTGCAGATATTTTGCTTAACTACAACACTTCAGAGCTTTCTATAAATACAAATAGCCAGTGTGTTGTGGGCGATTTAGAGTATCTGCCCTCAGAAAGATGTTTAAGAATTTATATTGATTATACCTTGCAATGTGATGATAGTGATGCAAATATTTCTACCACAATAAATGGCAGGGAGATATCAGGTGTTTTACTTAGCCAACAATCCAGTACAAATAATATAGATATAAAGGTTTATGGTGAAAGCAAGCCTTATGATACATTATTTGGAGAAACCAAATACGTAATAAAATTCAGGTTAACAGAATCTCTTGATAATACTACATTTAATCTCACATATACTAATGAAAATGTTATCTATACCTATAAAAACTGCCGTATACAACAGTGCAGTGTATATATTTTGGATAATAAAATGTGGTATGAATATCAGGTTGTTACTACAGAAAGGGTGGTAGAGTGAACATTATAAAGCACGGAACAATGCGTTTTGGCAATTATACGATTAATCACAACCCCCACACCTTAAAAATAAGCGATAGGGGAAATATAAGCGAAAATATAATACCTTATGGATATTCTGTAGTTGAAAATACAGGTGCAGGGGCTATGGTAATAAAGGGTGACGGTGCTTTTTATGGAGAAACTGCATTACAGCAATATTTGCAACTAAGACAACTATATAAAAAAGGTAAAATAGATGTGCTTTCAGTTGGTGGTATAGGCTCTTTATATGCCTGCTTGTCAAATTTACAAATGCAGTGTCAATCTGTTGACAACTATTTAGAGTACAGTTTTCAGTTTACAGAGTGCGAAGGTATATTAAAAGAAAATAGCACAGCACCCACTGAATATACGCTGGGTGTAAATGAGGACTTGTGGGATGCCTCTTTAAAGCTGAATATTGATATAGATACCTTAATGAAATTAAACCCTAATATTCCAGGTCCAGCAGATATTTCATCTATTCGTAAAATAAAATTGAGATAACTTCCCAAAGCTAAAAGGTGGTGTATAAGTGATATTTGAATTTACTACAGTAAATAACAAGATAATTACAAAAAAGGAATGTATAAGTGCAAATATTGAATGTGATATTGAAAATAGTGTAGATTTATTAACTGCAATTTTCATTAGTAACGGAAATGGCACAGAGTATAAATCTGTAAGGGTGTATATAGATGAGAAAATTATTTTTACAGGTGTGGTTGACAGCATTATAACTACAGTAAATAAACAGGGAATATTTGAAATGATTAAGTGTAGAAGCCTAATGGCCTATTTATTGGACAATCATCTGCAACCACAAAATATACATTCTCTAACAGACGGAATTATTTTTGAAAGATATCTAAAGCCTTATGGAATTAATATTGACAAGATACTAAATAAGCCATACCACGGTGCTATTTGTGTTGGTAAGGCTGTAAATATATATACGGTAATAAAAGAATATTCAAAACGAGTGTTCAACAGTATACCACGAATTAACCACAATGGTGTGGCTATATTAGACGGTACAGTTAATGATAAAAATATCTATTTTACAAATGGTGTAAACAGTTTAAATGATAATATTTACTGTTGTACAGATATTAAAGTAGAAAACAGGCGAACACAGGTTATTTCTAAAGTATATGTACATAACGATAATTCACAAAGTGGATATCCTCTTGTAATAAATAATAACCAAGCATTAAACAGAGAAATACAATGCGAAAGATATTTAGACGCTACTTTGGTAGATAGCTGTACATACGATGCCAATAAGTTAATCAACAAAAGCAATGCTCAAAGTAAAATTATAACAGTAAAATGTAATTGTTTCGTTTATAGTCCTTTGGGTGCTAACGCTGTTGTAAATGTATGTGGCTTAGAATATAAAAATCTAATTGTAAAAAGTGTTGTATATACCTTTAATGAAAATGGTATAACCAGCATTGTTACAATGAGTGAAAGAGAGGAGTAATATGTGGGTTAATAACAATAACAAAGCAGAGCAAGCAACTGTAACAGATAGTAAAAACTCACAGATTAACGCTAAAGGCGGTATACCCTTTGTAGGTGCAAAAATAGCTGTTCCTTATGGTATAGTCAGCTTGCCTGTACAGGGTGAAAACGCTGTTATTCTTGATGTGGCTGGTCAGCCTGTTTGTTTAGGTGTAATACAGGGAAGCAACACTCTTGAAATGGGCGAAATAATGCTTTTTTCAAAGGGTGGTGCAAGTATTGTGTTGAAAAACAATGGTAAGGTACTTATTAACGGAAAGGAGTTTACCTAATGGATACAGCTATTTTAGACGGAGATTTCGCCAAAAACAGCAGTGGTAAAATTTATCTTGTTAATGGTATGAAAGAAACTTTGCAAAGGTGTGAAATTTTACTAAAAATAAGAAAAGGTAGCTTTTGTTATAATAGAAATTTAGGCAGTAACTTACATTTGCTACATTCACACGACAATAACTTGCAAGGTAACGCATTACTTTTGGTAAAAGAAGCATTGCTACCTGTACCGCAGGTATCAGTAACCAGTGTGCAGACAAAAGTAATTAATGGTGCTATTAATTTAATAATAAATATAGAAGCTTATGGCGAAAAGGGAAGATTGGAGATGAGTGTGTAATTGGAAAGCTATGAAGAAATTGTACAATCTATGGAAAAGTCCTTTGAAACAAAAAGTGGCTATTCAATAGATGAAGCATCTGATATAGGCATAAGAATAAGAGTTCTTGCAGGGGAAATATACAATCTTTACAATTATATAGATTATGTTAAAAGACAGGCGTTTCCACAAACTGCTACCGGAGCAAATCTTGGATATCACGGAACATTAAGAGGGTTAAACAGAAAAACAGCAGTAAAGGCAACAGGCTCTGTAGTATTTTCTTTAAGCAGTGCATTAGAGTATCAGGTAGAAATACCTAAAGGTACTATTGTATCAACATCAGGTGATAATCCTGTGTCTTTTGAAACAACAGCAAGTGGATATATTGAAGCAGGAAAAGCCACTGTAGTGATTACAGTTCAAGCTTTAATAGGTGGAGTGTCGGGCAATGTTGCATCAGGAGCCATTAACGTTATAGTTAATATGACTGCGGATAATTTATCTGTAAAAAATTTAGGTGCATTTTTGGGTGGAGCAGATGAGGAAAGCGATGAGCAACTACGTAGCAGAATTGTTGACAGCTTAAAATTTGTAGTAAATGGAACAAATAAAGCTTATTATAAATCTCTTGCAAAAAGTGTAGAGGGCGTAGATTGTGTTAATGTTGTGCCTAGAAAATATGGTAATGGTACTGTTGTAATTTATGTTTGCGGAAAAGATACGGTTTTAAGCGAACAAGTAATTGCTCAGGTGCAAAACGTTATGAATGAAGAAAGAGAGGTAAACGTAAGAGTAGTAGTTTACCCTGCAAATTTTGTGGATTGCAATATTGTTGCAGATGTTACCTTGCACGAGGGATATTCATTAGAAAATGTAAGACAAGAAATTTTATCAGGTCTTAAAGCTATATTAGACAACTACGAAGTAGGTATGAGCCTTGATATAGCAGCTGTAAATGATTTATTTTATCATACAGCGGGTATAAAATCTTTTTATATTTCAGAATTATTCTCTGCAGGACTTACAGCAAAAGAAGATGAAAAACTTGTTGCTAAGTTAGTAACCTTAAAAGAGGTGGAAAATGGGTAGAACTCTTGATAATATGCTTAAAAGAATGTTACCATTACCTATATATAATATAGATTCAAAAACTATAATCTATAAAGAGCTTGCTACCTATGGTGCAATGCTGGATAAGATAAGAGATTCTATAAATTCACTTATAAAATCAATTAATGTGTATATTGCTGAAGATGAGGGATTATCATTATTAGAAGAACTATGGGGAGTGCCACGAACAGACCTTACCATAGGGCAACGTATAGAGGCAATCGAGAAACGCTTTAGATTAAAATATAATATATGCAGAATTAAAGATGTAATAGACTTTTTTGCATCATTAGGTGCAGAAGCTCAGATTACAGAGGTGTATGGTAAATTTAGAGCTTATGTTTACATTACTAACGGTGCTTTGTTTTCATTATCAATGAGAAAATACATAACAGCTCAGGCATTGGAATTTTTTCCGGCACACCTTGAAGTTTTTATTGACTACAGAACAGGAAACTGGGATACCTTAGATGCAAAGGGTACAATGTTTAATACTTATGATAATTTTGGCTACACTTGGGACAGAGCCGAACATTTTGAATGATTAGGGAGGAATATATATGAGTTCATCAAATAAAACTGAATATTTAAAACTAAATGCCTGGTTAGGCACTGACAGACCTCAAAGAATAGATTTTGTAGATGATAATACTATTATAGATAATGCCTTTAGAGATCATATAGGAAATACTACAATGCATTGTTCAGGCGAGGAGAAAACAAAAATTAATAATCCTTTTATTATAAAATCCTTTGCAGGAACAGGAGAAAGCTCATACAACGTTGCTTTTGATTTTTATCCAAAATTTGCAATAGCATTTATGCGTGATGCTTTACCTGTTATAGCAGATAGCGACGGCACTGCCACTGTAAATTTTGGAATAGCTGTAAAAAGTGTAGGAACATCAGGTGGTGTTACAATAAGTGATAAAAATGTTAATGTAAAATATAACAGCACGCCGGTAAATGGTATTAAATATAATCTTAACGCACATAATGGACAATATGTAGTTATAGCTTTTAAATAATGCTATAACTATATAATAAAAATTCCGCCAATCTCTAGGTGATTTAACCTAGAGATTGGCGGTTGCTTTTTGTAACTGTTTTTTGAAATGTTATTGTAATTAATCTGCTATTTTTATATTACCTAATAGCTTTTTTCTGTATTTATTAATGTAAAGTGTAATTAAACCTGTTAAAGCGTTATCAAAAATAAGAAAAACCACTATACCTATAAGTAAAAACACTATTGGTAGGTTAACTCCTAAAATATTAAACTCATCAGGTGATATATTTAGAACAAAAATTGATAAATAATAGCAAGCAATAGTAGGAATAGTAAAGTTTATAATTTTAATAAGAAGCTGAATATATTTGTTTTTTATATGCCCTTCAATAATTTGTTTTGTAATTGGATAATAACCAAAAAGCAACAAATAAAACGCAACAGCCTCTTTGTCGGGTACAATTATTACCGATACAATAGATACAACTATATACGAAGCAATTGCCCATTTTTTATTACATTCTATAACTAATATTCCTGTTAATATACCTGCTAAGGCAGAAGAAGCATAGGTTGTGGTTGGTATTACAAGAGTTATCATTAACACCGCTACACCAAGTGCAGAAACTACACCGCATAGCGAAAGATTAAAGGTTCGTCTTTTCATTTGCTCACCATATTAGCAACAGCTTATAAAGTCACAGCCAACACATTCGCAACAGCAGTCCATACAAAGCAAAGTAGTACATACATCACAGGAAGAGCAATCCTTTGAATTTGGATTTTGATTAGGGTTAGTGTTATAACCACCATAAGAACCACTTCTGCGTGCGTTCATCTGATTATAAGCGGCCTGATATTCCTGGTTGCTTGGGTCCATTGTGATGGCTTGTCCAAAATTTTGTGCTGCTTGTTCTGTCCAACCCTTTCGGTATAATATTGTACCTTTAAGGAAATACCATTCAGCATCTCTATTAGCTGTTGGAATACCGCTTAAAATTTGGTCAGCATCAGCTAATCTTCCGTTTTGTATCATAAAACGCACATCACGATACTTTGTGCTACCATTAGCATATCCTTTATTGCCGGTGTTATAGTTATTATTGTTGTTATTGTTAGTATAAGCATTATTGCTATTGTTGTTATTATTGCCATAGGTGTTGTTGGCGTAAGTATTGTTGCCATAACCGTAATTGTAACTGCTACTGGTACTATAATTATAGTTTGTGGTGTTATACGAATTATTGTTAGAATCCGATGCACCTTTTTTATTTTTACGTATCATATTATATGCTTCGTTTATCTCTTGCATTTTTTCAGTAGCATAACTAGCCAAAGGACTGTTTACATAATTATCCGGATGATATTTTTTAGCAAGCTCTCTATATGCCTTTGTAATTTCTTCGTCTGTAGAGTAGCGTGATACTCCCAAAACTATATAAGGGTCGTTCATAAATTAATCCTCTTTCTTTGTATTAATATTTTTATTTTTTGCTTTCCTTACTTTCTTTTCATTCTTTTCTTCGTATTTGTGGAACAATATTTTATTCTGCATTTGTCCCAGTCCCATATTAACTAAATTATCTGTTATAGCATTAAAGGTTTTTATTTCCATAAGATTATATGCCGACAAAAGTCTACTTGCAACAACATTTAGTACACCGTTAATATATTCACTTCGTTGTTGTTGAGTTAGATTTTTCTCTTTAAGCTGATAAATAAAAGGGTTGAAGTTGTTCTTTTTTAAATCCTTATCATAATCATCGCCAGCATCTATTAAATAGACCCACTTTCCAAGGTAATATCCAAATTCTCCGAATATTTCCTTTTCAGCATCAGAGTGTGCCAGTAACTGCATAAGTTGCTTCATCATTAATGCTGTGGGTTCAGCACATTGGTCGATGTCAGGGGTGTTACTGTGTTCAGCTTCAAATTGATTATCATTTAATTCACTTAAAATTTGGTCAATTTCAGGATATTTTTTTAGACTTTTCTTTCTCCATATATTTGCTATAGGCTTTAGCAATCTCGAGGGAATACTTCCTATAAAGCTACTATCCTTAATATCATCAACAAGCTTATAATAAACAGTGACAACAGTAATAGCTGACGCTAAAGATAATTGTTCACTTCCATCTGTGCAATATAAACAGCTTTTTAAAGGATTACAGGTACACCGTTTTTTATTTACACATTCGTTTTTACCCGTAAGCCCCATAGCAAGCAGAGCGTAGCATGTACAATCATAACTTAATGTCATTCTTGCCAATATTCCATACTCTTTACCTAACTGTTTACATAAGCCACAGTAAACGCTTTTATAAAGTTCATAATCCTTTACCAACATATATGGCTTATAGGGTTGTAAATACCCAAACATATTTTACCCCCAAAATTTATTAATACATATATTCTACTATATTTATACTCCTTTAAAATTAACAAGATATGAACTTTTTTAATAAAATAATTGAAAAACATACTTTTTTCAATTATACTTGTTATATCTTTAACGTATGGGAGAAAAAATATGAATGTTTACGATTTCGACAACACTATTTATAAGGGTGACAGCACCGCTGACTTTTTTATTTTTTGTTTACGAAAACACCCTAAAATAGTATTAGTTTTTCCAAAGATAATAGGTGGGGTAATAAAATTTTATTTATTAAAGAAGGGTACTAAAACTGAATTTAAAGAAAAAGTGTATACTTTTTTACAATATTGTGATACCGAGAAAGATGTTCAGGAATTTTGGAATAAAAAAATAGGCAATATCAAAAGCTGGTATAAACATCAACAAAGACATGATGATGTTATAATTTCTGCTTCTCCTGAGTTTTTATTAGAAACTCCTTGCAAGCTTCTTGATATAAAACACCTTATGGCAAGCAGAGTTGACCCTAACACAGGAAAATATAATGGTGAAAATTGTCACGGAAAAGAAAAGGTAAGGAGATTTTACGAGAAATATTCTAAAACAACTACTATTCATAAATTTTATTCCGATTCTTACAGTGATACTCCACTAGCAGAATTAGCTGAAAAAAGCTATATGGTAAAAGGCAATAAAATAACTAAATGGATTTTTAAATAACTATGTTGCAGTAATACATTGATTAAGCTAAACATTAAACAAAAAGGGTAACCACATCTAAAAAATGCGGTTACCCTTTGATTTGAAATGTAACTTAGTTATAAGGTTATTCTTTTCTTTTTGTTTAGTTGTTCTTCAATTTTAGCGTTCTTTCTAATTTCTTTAGGTGTAGTACCATAGATTTTCTTAAAATCTCTGTTGAATAGAGAAATATTGTTATAACCAACAGCTGTGGCAACATCGAGGATATTATATCGAGTAGTTTCCAAAAGCTCAACAGCCTTAGTAAGTCTACATTTATTAATGTAGCTTATGCAAGTTGTATGAGTGTACTCTCTGAACAGCTTCATAAAATGGCTACTGCTGATACCTGCATTTTCTGCAATTTCATCAACTGTAAGTGAACGAAAATAATTGTCGTTAATATAGTCGATTGCTGTGCAGATAGCGTTTTCGCTTTTATACTTAGCTTTATCACGGTTGCTTCTCTTCTTAACGTGACCACTCTTAAATAAAAGTAGGAAGTAGCTTAGAAGAGTGATTTTTGTTTCAAGTTCAAATAAATTTTCCTTAGATTGTAGGTTATCCTTAACAGAGAAAAGGTATTCTTTTAACTGAGGATAAATTTCGTCTTTTTCTGAGATTACAAAAGTTACATCATAATCTCCTTGTTTAAGTGGCTTAAAATATTTTTCTGTGCTACAGCCTGAATTTTCTGTGTATAAAAAATTAGGCATAATGTTAAAGGAATAATACTTTAATGTTTCGCAAGACTTATACATAGAATGTACAGTCTCTGGTTTTAAATAAACGATGTCACCTGTTTTTGCACTTTGCTTTTTTCCGTCGATGTAGTAATCACAGCTACCATCAATAATGTAATGTAATTCAATATATGGCTGATGGTGTGGCATAACAAAATCATTTTCTATAATCTTGTTTTCATTTACCTCTACAGGAAAGTAAACTTCGTTATAATCACGGTAGCCGTTTTTAAAGAAATTATTCATACTTCTGTTGTTCATTGTGACAACCCTCCATAGTACTGTTGCAATGTTTTGTGTAAAAGCATACTTTTCTGATTAAATGTATTATAACACAAAATACAATGATAATCAATAATTATGTAAAAAATTTCTAAAATCGCAATTATTTTTATTGATAAAACCAAGATGCATCAAGAAAAAACATTTAATTTAAAATAATAAACTATAAAAACAGCAGTATAGAGGTTAATTTTTTTTGAATGGTTAATAAAATATTATTGTTGAGTGATGTAATTAGTAATTAGTGGATTGTGGTTAAAAATTACATAAATAACAAGTGGTGCTGTATGTAAATTTTAACAGTTAAATATTAAATTACTTTGTTTATGTAATATAGTGTGTTTAATAAAAAATTGGTTAAATAAAAAGAATGAAAAAGCTAACATTATAATACGCTTTTTCATTATGATTATAACGCAATAATAAAATGAATGTTTTATTTAGAATTTTGCGTTTTATTACATTACAAGATAAAAGAAATTTGACAAATAGCTGTATCGGTGGTATAATCCAAAAGATAAAATTTTGCAGAAATAAGCAAAAATATTTAAAAAAGCCTTGACTATGCTAAAAGTATATGGTATAGTATATTTACCTCGAAGAAAAGGGGCTTATTTTTTTGTGCCTTTTTTGAGGGAGGCTTAAATTTACCGCAATATCGGAGGTGCCGTTAATGAGAGTTAAAGTAACATTAGCTTGTACAGAGTGCAAACAAAGAAATTACAACACAATGAAAAACAAGAAGAACGATCCTGAGAGATTGGAAATGAAGAAGCATTGCAGATTCTGCAACAAGCATACTCTTCACAAGGAGACAAAATAATTACGGAGGTATAGGTTATGGCTGAAAAAATTGACGTTAAGGTCGACAAGAAAGCTTCTAAGGCTGATAAGCCAGAGAAGAAGAAAGACAAGAAGCCTAACATCTTTGCGAGAATTGCAAAATATTTCCGTGAGTGCAAAGCAGAGGTAAAGAAGATTACTTGGCCAATGCCAAAGTCAGTATTTAAAAACTGTGGTATTGTATTGGTTCTTATTATAGTAATGGGATTACTAATTTTTGCTTTGGATCAAGGTCTTTTCGCATTGCTTGGTCTAATTTCAGACACAGCAGCATAAATTGCGTGAGAGGATGAAGTGCAATGTCAGGAGAAGCAAAATGGTATGTTGTTCAGACCTATTCAGGGTATGAGAACAAGGTCGCTTCTACTTTGGAGAAGACTGTTGAAAACAGAAATCTTCAAGACGTAATCCAGGGTGTAAAGATTCCTACTGAAATTGTTATCGAAAAGGATAGCAAGGGCTTAGATAAAGAGGTAGAGCATAAGCTTTATCCCGGATATGTATTCATCAAGATGATTTATTCAGACGAAACATGGTATGTAGTACGAAATATTCGTGGGTGCACAGGTTTTGTTGGTTTATCATCAGAGGGTGAAAAAGCTAAAAAAGAGCCTATTCCTTTAACCGATGAAGAGGTTGAAAAGATGGGCGTTGAAATCAGACGTGTTGAGGTATCTTACAGCGTAGGTGATTCAGTAAGAATTGTCGATGGTCCTCTAGAGGACTTCACAGGCGTTGTTGAAGAAATCAATACAGCTGAGAACATGGTAAGAGTAATTGTTTCCATGTTTAACAGAGAAACTCCTGTTGACCTAGAGCTTGGTCAAGTAGAAGTTTTAGATTAATATGCTGATAATCTGTTAATATACAGTTATTATTGGATTGAGGGGTTTGAAAAATCCCTTGTGGGAGGAATGTAAATTTTCTTAAAACATTCCGCCATATACCACGAATTATGGAGGTGCAAAAATAATGGCTCAAAAGGTAACTGGCTTTATAAAGCTACAAATACCTGCCGGTAAAGCTACCCCGGCACCACCTGTTGGTCCTGCTCTAGGTCAGCACGGTGTAAACATTATGGCGTTCACAAAGGAATTTAATGAGCGTACAAAGAATGACATCGGTATGATTATTCCGGTTGTTATCACAGTATATGCAGACCGTTCTTTCTCATTTATTACAAAGACACCACCTGCAGCTGTACTAATTAAAAAGGCTTGTAACATCCAGAGCGGTTCTGGTGTGCCTAACAAGAACAAGGTTGCTAAGATTACACGTGAGCAGGTTAAGCAGATTGCAGAGCAGAAAATGCCTGACTTAAATGCTGCTAACATTGACACAGCGATGAGTATGATCGCTGGTACAGCTCGTAGTATGGGCGTTGAAGTAGTCGATTGATCTAACTACCCAGGTGGGAGGAAAAGATCCGATTTTACCACTTAATAGGGAGGAACACAATGAAACACGGAAAGAAATATGTTGACAGTGCTAAACTGATCGACAGAACAAAATTTTATGATGCTGACGAAGCATTAGATTTAGTTGTTAAGACATCAACTGCTAAGTTTGACGAAACAGTTGAGGTTCATGTAAAGCTTGGTGTAGATAGCCGTCATGCTGACCAGCAGGTTAGAGGTGCTATCGTACTACCAAATGGTACAGGTAAGAGTGTTAAGATTCTTGCAATCTGTAAGGGTGACAATGTTCAGCTTGCACAAGAGGCTGGTGCTGACTTTGTTGGTGCTGAGGATATGACAGACAAGATTAAGAACGAGGGTTGGATGGACTTTGACGTTCTAATCACAACACCTGATATGATGGGTCTTGTTGGTCGTCTAGGTAAAATCCTTGGTCCAAGAGGTCTTATGCCTAACCCAAAGGCTGGTACAGTTACACCTGATATCGCTAAGGCTATTAAAGAGGCTAAGGCTGGTAAGATTGAGTACCGTCTAGATAAAACAAATATTATTCACTGCCCAATCGGTAAGTCATCTTTTGGCGTAGAGAAGCTACTAGAGAACTTCAATACACTACTAGAGGCTATTGTTAAGGCTAAGCCAGCTGCTGCAAAGGGTCAGTATATTAAATCTTGTGCTGTAACAAGCACAATGGGTCCTGGTGTTCGCATTAATCCTAATAAGGTTGGTGCTCAAACAACAGAGGGCTAATTTGTAAAATCCTTTACTTTATTGTATTGGTATATATATGCTGTTCAAAGACAGCAGGTGTGTTATATAAAAGGGGTTACCTACCTGCCGAGGACAAGCTTAGTGTGACATTACATAGTCGTGCTGTGCCTTTCCTTGGAAATAGGAGAGGCACTTTTTATTTAATGCGTATTACTTTATGGAGGTGAATTACTTTGGCAAGTGAAAAGGTTCTTGAACAAAAGAAAGCTTTAGTTGCTGAGCTAACAGAAAGACTACAGAACTCAATTTCAGGTATCGTAGTTAAGTACGAAGGTATCACAGTTGAAGATGATACAAAGCTTCGTAAAGAGCTAAGAGAGGCTGGTGTTAATTACACAGTTGTAAAGAACACTATGCTATCAAGAGCTGCTGAGAACGCAGGTCTTGAGGATATGAAGAGCGTACTAGAGGGTACAACTGCTCTTGCTACTTGTGACGAGGATTACGTTGCTCCTGCTCGTATTCTTTGCAAGTTTGCAGAAACTCACAAAAACTTCGAGGTAAAAACAGGTTATATGGATAACGATATTATCGATATGGATAAGATCGAAAGCCTAGCTAAACTACCTAGCCGTGAGATTCTTCTTGCAAACGTACTTGGTGCATTCCAGGCACCTATCGCAAGCTTTGCTCGTGCCGTACAGGCTATCGTTGATAAGAGCGGAGAGGCTCCTGCTGAGGAAGCAGCTGCTGAATAATTATCAGCAAATAATTAAAATATAATTTGAATTAATTTATAACATGGAGGTTATTATCATGGCATCTGAGAAAATTACAAATATCATTGAAGAATTAAAGACATTAACAGTTCTTGAGCTTTCAGAGCTTGTACACGCTGTAGAGGACGAGTTCGGCGTTTCTGCTGCTGCTGCTGTTGCAGTTGCTGGTCCTGTTGCTGGCGGTGCTGCTGAAGAGGAGAAGACAGAGTTCGACGTAATTCTAAAGTCATTCGGCGCAAGCAAGATGAACGTTATCAAGGTTGTTCGTGGTATCACAGGTCTAGGTCTAAAGGAATCAAAAGAGCTTGTTGAGGGTTGTCCAAAGGCTATCAAAGAGGCTGTTTCTAAGGACGAGGCTGAGTCAATCCAGAAGCAGCTTGAAGAGGCTGGCGCTGAGGTTGAGGTTAAGTAATTCACCTTATAGCTTACTTAAAGTAATTATACAACTAAGTGGAGGTTGTCCCTGCGGACAACCTCTTTTTGTATAGTGTGGAAATTAATGGGAGGCAAAAATGAAAAAGTTTACAAAAATTATCTCAATATTACTTTCAATATTTATACTATTAAGTTTAACTTCTGTTTCTGTTGGGTCAGTTAATAACGATATTGCTAACTCTACGGTTACAACTACAGCAGTAACAGACAGCACTATTTTACATCTTAATAAAGGCGATATAGTTACATATTGCCTTGAACTTACAGTGCCATCACATTTAACAGATGTTTCAGGCTGGTATATTGATATTTTCTATGATAAAGAAATATTACAGGTTGACAGAGATTTTGCTAGCGGTTACGGTTATGCCTGCGGAGATAAGGCTATAGATTACGCAACTGGCTTGTCAGATACTAAGGCAACTCTTCCTGGTGGTTCGTCAACTATAGTTAATTTTAACAACAAAGACGCAATAAGTATTTGTGATATGGGTCCAAATGGTTTGAAATTATTAGGAAAAACAACAAAGCTTTTGTGTCTAAGATTTACAGCAATAAATAAAGGTAGTTGTACAGTTTCATACAAGGTGAAAGAAATGCTTAATTTTACAGCACTTGACTCTTATGTAGATGTTAACTATAAGCTGATAAACGGTGTAAAAATGGCTGTTAACGCCAATATTGACAGAGCAATTTTAAAAGGTGATATAAATTGTGATAACAATATTTCAAAAAATGATTTGTCAAGCTTTATGGGTATATATGCTAAAAAAGAGCAAAATAATGCCGAAGTGCTTGCAATTTGTGACCTTGACGAAAACGGAGAAATTGGATTAGCAGATTTAATGATGCTTACAAGAATTATAGCTGAAAATTAATAGATATATTTTTAAGTATTATTTTTTCTTCATATTTGTTATTCCTTATTCATATAATTTCTTAACAATAACATTGGGGGAATTTATATGTACAAGGATAACAGTAAAATTAAAATATTAAAATCAGTTTTAATAGGTATGATTGTTGGTATTTTTATGGCATCACTTCTTATTTTTCTTTTATCGTTGTTGCTTATAAAAACAGGTCAGCTTCCAATGAATACAGTATATATTACATTGCAGGTAATTGGTGCTTTGTCAGCATTTATGGGCAGTTATGTGGCTGTAAGAGTATATAAAGAATATGGTATGCTGTTGGGACTATTAACCTCGTTTTTAATATATCTTGTTATCTTGGCAGTAGGTCTTTCAACCTGTTCAGAACCATTGTCTATGTTGTCTTTAACAAAGCTTATAGCAATGCTGTGTGCAGGTGCTGTTGGTGGAATACTCTCTGTTAATAAACGCAAAAATATAAAAAAGTATAAATAATTTGTGCTAAGTGATATATATAGGTATCTTATTGTTAATTGTTATCATTCTACTGTGTTTATAGAATTATGGTAAATCTATTTAATAAAATTACTGTAAAGATAACAAATTCTAATAATATTACAGTTGAAAAATATTCTTATTAGATATAAAATAAAGTAAAATAAAGCACAGAAGAAAGAGAGGAAAATTTTAATGGAAAAATTTAAACGCACCCTAGCCACTGCTGTTGCAGTATTAACAATGGCATCAACACTGCTTTCTACAGGTGCAAGTGCTGTAGATAATAACACATCATTTGTTAATAATAAAACATTAAAACCGGTTTTATCTAATACTGTAAATAATAACACAGACAATTCTAATGTACCTTTGGTTGAACCTACAACTGATTCACCTGTAGTAGCTCCAACTGAGCCTACTACAGCTTTACCAACAGAAGCTCCGTCAGAGCTTCCAACAGTGGCTCCTACAAGTGTACCTACAGAAAAGTCAACAGAAATTCCAACAGAGCTTCCTACAAGCTTGCCTACAGAACAACCAACTGTAAAACCTACAGAAAAGCCTACAGAGGTACCAACAATACCTTTGGTTACAAATTTTAAATATACAGATGCTAAGACAAATTCTATTTCTCTAAAGTGGGATTATATTGAAAATGTAGACGGTTATATTCTTTACCGAATGGATAGCACCACAAATAGTAAATATATATACCATACACAGTTTAAAAGCAATTTAACTACTTCTTATACAGACTTGTTTGTAACACCTGCAAGAAAATATTATTACCAAATAAGAGCGTATAGGGTGAAAAACAATAAGGCTGTTTACAGTCAGCCTACAACCCTTAAAATAGGCACTTGTCCAACACCTTTAACAGGCTTAGAGTTTAAGAACAATACAAGTACAAGTATAGAGTTTAAGTGGAATAAGGTAAGCGGAGCTTCGGGATACACAGTATATCGTGTGGATTATACCACCGATGGTAAGTACAAAAAGCTTGCCGACCTTTCTGATAAATACACAAGCCTAAGAAATAATGGTTTAGAAACAGGTAGACAATATTTCTATAAAATTGTGGCATACAAAGATGTAAATGGATTAAAACTTGAGGGTAAGGAAGCAATTATAAAAACTGCAACATTACCTGCAACTGTTACTAATCTTAAAGTAAAATCTCAGTCTACATCAAATATAAATATTGGTTGGGATAGAGTTCCTCGTGCTACAGGTTATGTTATATATAGAATGGATAGCTCAACAAACGGAAAATATAAGCTGTATAAGGTGGTTAATGGCAATAATAATATTACCTTTAACGATACAGGCTTAAAAGCAGGTAGATGCTACTACTATAGAGTAAGGGCATATCGTGCGATAAATGGTAAAAATTATTATGGTGGTTATCCTACATTAAAAACAGGAACAGCAACTGTAGTGCCACAATTTACTCTTACAACAGGTAATAACACAATTACAGCAAGCTGGTCAGCAGTAAGTGGGGCAGAGGGCTATGCTTTTTATCTTGCAGAGTCAAAAACCAGCCATTATTACCTACAGGGTCATACAACATCTACAAGCTATACAAGTAAAACCTTAAAGGAAGGCAGAACCTACTATGTAAGAGTATGTGCTTATAATCTTGTTAATGGCAAAAAAATATATAGCAGTTTCCAAACAAAATCATTAACCTGCAAGAAAAATAATCTGGTAGCTGGTTATGATGTAGGTGATACATATATTGAAATTGACATAGACCAACAGCGTATGTGGTACTATAAAGACGGTAACCTTATGGTTTCAACTAATGTTGTAACAGGATACAAGGGTGTTCACGATACACCAAAAGGCTTGTATAATGTAATTCAGCTTAGATCACCTTCAAGACTTGTAGGTCCTACTTGGGACGTGTGGGTGAATTATTGGATAGGTGTAACTTGGGACGGTGTAGGCATACACGACTCAACATGGCGTACATCTGGTTATGGTGGTAATATATATACTTACGACGGTTCTCACGGCTGTGTAAATACACCATATAATAATGTAAAAACAATTTACGATAATTGCAAACTGGGCACACCGGTTGTAATTCACTGATACTAAACTCTAATTAAAAACTAGAAAAGTTTTTAATTAGAGTACGCCTGTTACACAGGCTATGCTGTGCTACGCACAGCACGTCTCATACAATCTTGCAGTTATTAACCACTGGATTTGATTCAGTGGTTAAATGAAGATAAGTATAATAACTGGTAGCGGAGTGGTAAAAACCACTCCGTTTTTCTTTTTACAAATATTCTATACAGTACAACTCCCCTGTCTAGCTACAATAAGCTAAACAGGGGAGTTGTTACTATAATTGTTAATCAATAGTATATTTATATTTTTAATGTTTATTTTTATTACGCTTCATTACGCTCTCTAATTTCTTGTTCCTTTTGTTTTTCTAAAGCTCTTATGCCTATTATCTTTAGGGTTAGTGATACACAAAGAACAAAAATAAAAAGATAAATTACTAAAGCAAGCATTGCACCAATGGCAAGCACCGATGAAAATTGTGGTAAAACAAATGTTAAACCGCATATTCCTGTAAAGGCACACACACAACCCACAAAGCATTTTACACAGCTTTTTTTATCAAAGACTGCAAAGAAAAATCCTACAATCGGTACAATAGCAAAGCAAAGTGCAATAGCGGCCATTTTAACCCATATTACATCGGTTGCGTTTATACCTAAAATTAACTCAAACATTGTTTTAGATATATATTGACCGTCTTGTGTTGTTGCAATGTAAGGCATTGCAAGAAACATTATTTCTGTTGCAAATAGTGTACATAACCACAAGCGTGAAGCTTTTGTGCGTTTGTCTTCTGTATTTTTAAATCCGTTACTCATCTTTTATTACTCCACTTTTATTTACTTCTTTTGTATGTATTTTTGTAGGCGTTAATAGCCTGCTCAATAATATTCTCGGCTTCTTTTGCACCTTTAACATCTTCAACTTCAGTGTATTTATCGCCTGTTTCTAGTGATTTATACACAGAAAAATAATGGCACATTTCTTTAAAAATATGCTGTGGAAGCTCAGAAATATCCTTATAAGTGTTATAAGCAGGGTCGTTAAAAGGAATAGCAATAATTTTTTCATCACTATAGCCACAATCAATCATTCTTATATATCCAATAGGATAACATTCAATAAGTGTTCCAGGATATACTGTTTCACTACATAAAACCAAAACATCTAAAGGGTCAAGGTCATTTGCATAGGTTAGAGGGATAAAGCCATAATTTGCAGGGTATCTTGTAGAAGTATGCAAAATTCTATCTAATTTTAGCAAACCTGTTTCTTTATCTAATTCGTATTTACTTCTGCCACCCTTTGGAATTTCTATATAAGCTTCAAATCTGCATGGGGTTACTCTCTCTGGGTTAAGGTCATGCCATACATTCATATTGATTTCCTCCCAATAATTATGTTATAACTAATTTAATATTATGTATGAATTATAACACACTGTAATATTAAAGTCAAAAAGTAAAAAATTAATTAACAAAAAAGTTAAAATTTACTTAGTAAATTGTAGTACAATATGTTATATCAATAACAAGTTTTATATAGGAGGACTTAAAATGTGGGTTGCAGGATTGTTTATAGTTTTATTTATACTACAACTGGTATTTTTTGTTTTGGCAATTGTGTGAAAAAGTAAAGTTGCTTGGAAAACGCTATTTTCAATAGAAATATCTTCATTGGTTGCTATACCTATAATTATTATTTTTGCTATACTGTTGGCAGATAAATTCGGTTGGTACACTTTAACCTTTATTGTTTTTGCAGGTTGGGCAATACTTCCGTTTTTAATAATGCTGGTGGTAAGTATTATTGTAAGAGCAGTTAAACGAAATAAACTAAACCCTATTAGTTACTATGTGGGGGAGAATGGTACATACCTTCAAGAAAATCATAAACCTGCTATTCTAAAAGCTATTGGAGTAGTAGCCATACTTCTTGTGGCAACGCTTTCTATAGAGGTATTAAGTAATAACATTAGTTTAGACAAACAGCAGAAAAAATATGATAAAGATGTAGCCAAAGCAAAGGTAGCTGTAGTAGACTATCTTAACCAAAAATACGGAGATGGCAATTTTTCTGTAAAAGATGTTGATACTCCTTCAAGCTTATTTACAGGTAGTCCTGATATGGTTTCTTCTTTTATTTTTACTATGACAACAGATTATATGAAAGATGACTTTGAAGTAACCCTAAACAGAGATTTAAGCGATATTACAGACTACGATTTTTTAGAAAAATATTATAAAGAAAAACAAGGTGTAGAGGATTTAGAAGAGTATATTGGCGAATACAAAATTGATAAGCTAAATAAGAAAATTTCAAAAAGCTTTAACTCTACCATAGGTTTTATAGAAACAAATATTGATATAGAAAAAGTTGAATGTAACGGAAAAATTCCTACAATAGATGAGCTTTCAGAAGATGTAAAGCTTATAGACCCAAGATTTGATATAAACGAGGATATTAATTCATACGAGGCTTTAACAGAATATCTAGAGGATTTAACCAGATATTATATAACAGAAATTTCTGAAGAAGATATTCAATATCGTTCTTACACAGAATACTTTAGATATAAATTCGATTTTGTAAGTCTTGGAGATGAAGATTATACCGACCAGTATAACGGTTACGGCGGATATGTAATGTCTGGCGATTATAAATATTCAGATGAAAAGGGGAATTACGAAAAAATTAATGCCGATACAATTGTTAGAATTTATAATACAAGAACAATAGCAGTTTACACTCTTGACGAAATTCTAAATCCAACTGAATAACTTTAATAAAAAAACGCTACTTAAAAAATTGTAAAAGTTTTTAAGTAGCGTTTAGTATTAGTTTATCTGTTTTTATTTAACAAATCGTTTTTTACATCCCATAATGGCTTAGAAAGGTCTACATAATATTTATGAGGATTATCAAATCTGGTAACCTCGTCCCATAAAGTTTCTACTTGTTGTTTGCAGTTTTCTCTTATTTCAGCGGTAGTTGGCAGTTTGTAAACAAGCTTTCCTTTTTCGAAAATTTGTTTTCTTAGCTTTACAGCAGTAAAGTTTTCTATTTCTTGCTTTTTCCATGTGTTGTCAGGGTCAAAAATTGTATAAGATTTGTTGTCGTCTATAATTTCATCTTTTAAAGTAAGAACATCTGCTATAGCCTTGTTGCTTTCACGGTCGTATAGTCGCCATAATTCTTTTTCGCAAGGTGTAGTAATTTTACTTACGTTACTGCTTATCTTTATTTTTGGTACCATTTCTCCGTTGCTTTCAACAGCTACAAGCTTATAAACACCACCAAAAACAGGCTCACTGCTTGCAGTAATTAGCTTTTCTCCTATGCCAAAGGTGTCAATTTTTGCTCCCTCCATTAATAAATCTTGAATAATATATTCATCAAGAGAGTTTGAAGCACATATTCCGCAGTCAGCAAAACCTGCTTCGTCAAGCATTTTTCTGGCTTTTTTAGATAAATACGCAATGTCACCGCTGTCAATTCTAATTCCCTTAGGTCTGTAGCCCTTTGGCTCAAGCACTTCTTTAAATACTTTTATAGCGTTTGGTATACCGCTTTTTAATGTATTATAAGTGTCTACCAATAAAGTGCAACTATCAGGATACGCCTGTGCATAGGCTTTGAATGCCTCATACTCACTGTCAAACATTTGTACCCAGCTGTGTGCCATAGTGCCTAATGCGGGAATATTAAACATTTGGTCAGCAAGTGTGTTAGATGTACCGGCACAGCCACCAATATAGCCTGCTCTTGCACCGTAAATAGCCGAATCACATCCGTGTGCACGTCTTGCACCAAATTCCATTACAGCCCTGTTTTGGCTTGCTCTTACAATTCGGTTTGCTTTTGTAGCAATAAGGCTCATATGATTTATATATATTAAAATAGCAGTTTCCACAAATTGTGCTTGTATAACAGGACCTTTTACTGTTAGCAGAGGCTCGTTAGGGAATACCACAGTACCCTCAGGCACAGCCCACACATCACATTCAAATTTAAAAGTTCTAAGATAATCTAAAAAATCGTTGTTAAATATCTTTTTATTTTTTAAATATTCAATGTCCTTTTCTGTAAAGCTAAGATTAGACAGATAATCTACAACCTGCTCTAATCCACACATAATTGCGTAACCGCCCTTATCAGGAACACGCCTGAAAAACATATCAAAAGTGGCTATTTTATCTTTAAAACCATTTTCAAAATAGCCATTAGCCATTGTTAATTCATAAAAATCTGTA
Source organism: Acutalibacteraceae bacterium (assembly GCA_036309465.1). GTDB lineage: Bacteria > Bacillota > Clostridia > Oscillospirales > Acutalibacteraceae > CAG-964. The sequence goes on along the minus strand of JAXJTR010000172.1, from coordinate 6,805 downwards.
AGCATTGTAAGCTTTCTGTCGTCCATAAATAAACCTCTCATTCGTTAAAGTTAGCTAATTAAATGAATAAAATTATACCAATATTAATTTAGAAATGTATAATAGTAAAATTTCCGTTTTAGAAACTTTTCCCTAAAATCTTATTAAAATAACAAGTTTTATAACAAATTTTTGCATTTATGTATTGAATAATAATTTATTTTGTAGTAAAATAAACCTGTGTTAAATACATACATAATCGGATTATGTTATTGGGGTGATACAATGGATAAGAAAGATGTAGTTTTAGGTACTAAAAATATAACTGGTGCTAATGTAGAAATAATAAGAAAACAACGGGGCTTAAAGCAGAAAGATTTAGTTAATGCTTTAGCCGAAAAAGGTATTGTTATTTCTGCTTCCGGCTTGTCTAAGCTTGAAAAAAGAAATAGACGAGTAACCGATATCGAGGTTGTAGCATTGGCTGAAATCTTAGAAGTTTCTGTAGAAGAGCTACTAGATTCTAACGACGATTAATTCTACTGTAAATCCCAAATTTAAGATATTGTTGGTCTGGTGCAAGCATCAGGCCTTTTATTTTTATATGTTTTCCTTATCATTATAATACCATAAATAAGTATAATAATTCAATAATATATATATTAAAAACAGCCTTAATAAAAAATAGCACTCTAATGGTTAGAGTGCTTGAAATTTTAAAGCAATTAGGCTATAATAAATAAAGATGGTTGTCAATTCCAAATAATTTACAAATAGGAGAGTTTATTTATGAGTAATCCAATTTTTACAATAGAAATGGAAAATGGTGATATTATTAAGGGCGAGCTATACCCTGAAATTGCACCTAACACAGTTAATAATTTTATTAGCCTTGCAAATAGTGGCTATTACAACGGTCTAACATTCCACAGAGTTATTTATGGATTTATGATTCAGGGCGGTTGTCCAGACGGTACAGGTTGCGGTGGCCCTGGCTACAGTATTAAGGGCGAATTTGCAAAAAATGGCTTTAATAACACATTAAAGCATACAGAGGGTGTGCTTTCAATGGCTCGTTCTATGATGCCAAACTCAGCTGGCTCACAGTTCTTTATAATGCACAAAAATGCACCACATTTAGACGGTGACTATGCAGGCTTTGGTAAGGTTACAGAGGGTATGGATAATGTTAACGCTATTGCAGAGTGTGACACAGATTTTTCTGACAGACCACTTGACCCACAGGTTATTAAGTCAATAACAGTTGATACATTGGGTGTTGATTATCCACAGCCTGAAAAGGTTTAATAAATTACAGCATAATTTTACTATCCACTGCTTTTGCAGTGGGTAGTATTTGCATTTTATTAAGAAAGAGGTTATAGAAATGGCAAAAAAAGATTTTAAGGCAGAGTCTAAAAGACTTATGGACCTTATGATAAATTCAATTTATACACATAAAGAGATATTTTTAAGAGAAATTATTTCAAATGCAAGCGATGCCTTAGATAAGCTTCATTTTGTTTCACTTACAGATGTTACAGCTGAAAAATTACCTGAATTGTTTATCAGCATTGATGTAGATAAAGAAAACAGAACTATTACAGTATCTGATAACGGTATAGGTATGACTTATGAGGAGCTAGAAGAAAACTTAGGCACTATTGCCAAAAGTGGTAGCTTGCAGTTTAAAAATGAGCTTAGCGAAAACGAGAAAACTGATATTATAGGTCAGTTTGGTGTAGGTTTTTATTCAGCATTTATGGTAGCCGACGAGGTTACTGTAATTACAAAAAAATATAACAGCGATAAGGCTTATATTTGGAAGTCAACAGGTGCAGACGGTTACACAATAGACGATACTGAAAAGTCAAATTGTGGTACACAAATTATTATGCACTTGCGTGAAGATGCAGAGGGTGAAGATTACAGCCAGTATCTTGAAAGCTATGCTATTAAACAGCTTATTAAAAAGTATTCTGATTATATTAGCTTCCCAATTAAAATGGAAGTAGAATCCACTGTAAATACAGCAAAAGAAGGGGAAGAGGCAAAATACGAAACTATTAAAGAAGTAAAAACTCTTAATAGTATGGTGCCAATTTGGAGAAGAAATAAAAACGAGGTAACTCCAGAGGAATACAACAACTACTACAAAGAAAAGTTCTTTGATATGGCCGACCCACTATCAACAATAAATGTAAGTGCAGATGGTACAGTTTCTTATAAGGCACTTATGTATATTCCTGCAAAGGCACCTTATGGCTATTACTCAAAAGAATTTGAAAAAGGCTTACAGCTATATTCTAACGGTGTAATGATTATGGAAAGATGCGAACAGCTGGTTCCTGATTATTTTGGCTTTGTAAAGGGTATAGTGGACTCACAAGATTTATCACTTAATATTTCTCGTGAACTTTTACAGCACGACAGACAGCTTACTATAATCGCAAAGAATATAGAGAAAAAAATAAAAACAGAGCTTCTAAAATTGCTAAAAAATTCTCCTGAAAAATACGAAACTTTCTGGAATGCTTTTGGCAAGCAGATTAAATACGGTATTGCATCAAGCTATGGTATGAACAGAGAAGCTCTACAGGATTTGCTTGTATTTAAAAGCTCAAAATCAGAGGGTTATACAACACTTGCTGACTATGTATCTAGAATGCCTGAAAGTCAAAAATATATATACTATGCTTGTGGTGACAGCGAGGAAAGAATAAAAACCTTACCACAAACAGAAATGTGTAACGAAAAAGGCTATGAGTATTTGTACTTTACAGATGATATAGATGAGTTTGTAGCAAAAACTCTAATTAATTATAATGAAAAAACCATAATGTCAATAACTTCCGAAATGGCAGAGCTACAGTCAGAGGAAGAAAAGAAAATCTCTGAACAGCAGGCAGAGGAAAACAAAGAGCTTCTTAATTTTATAAGCGAAAAGCTTAATAATAGTATAACAAAGGCTGTAATTTCTAAAAATTTAAAGTCACATCCTGTATATTTATCAGCTGAGGGTGCTGTATCTATAGAAATGGAAAAATATTTTGCACAAATGGCTGGCGAAGAACCAAAGCCAAAGGCTAACAAGGTATTAGAGCTTAACCCTGACCATAAAGTGTTTACAGCGTTAAAAAATGCTTATAATACAGATAAAGATAAAGCAGAAAAGCTTGCTAAAATCCTTTATACACAGGCTATTCTTGTTGCAGGACTTCCTGTTGAAAATCCTGTAGAGTATTGCGATTTAGTTTGTGACTTGTTTTAATGATTATGGAAAAGAATTTTAAATTCATCTGCGATTGTCACTGCCACAGCCAGTGGAGCTTTGACGGAAGCGAAACTGTAGAGGATATGTGCAAACAAGCTATAGCCTTAGGTATTGATGTTCTTACAATAACCGACCACTGCGAGGTTAACGGTTGGACAACACCTGACCATAGCGAGTTTGGAGATTTTTCAAAGCTTATCCCTCAATCAGTTATACATTTAAAGCAGGCACAGGAAAAATACAAAGGTAAGCTAAAATTGTTAAGGGGTATAGAGCTAGGTCAGCCTGTACAAGATTTAAAATCAGCGGATATTGCCCTAGCTGTAGACGATTTCGATTTTATTCTTGCTTCTGTGCATAATGTAAGAGATACAGAGGATTTCTATTGGCTTAAATATACCCAAAGTTTTGCTGAAGAAATTTTATATACCTATTTTAACGAGGTTTTAGAGGTTGTGCAGTGGAATAAATTTGATAGCTTGGCACATTTAACATATCCTTTGCGTTACATTGTAGGAGATAATAAAATTAATATTGATATTAATAAATATTTGCCTACAATAGAAAAAATCTTTAAAACACTTATTAATAATGAAAAAGCCCTTGAGGTTAACACCTCAGGCTATCGCCAAGCAATAGGTGTTACTATGCCTGATGTTAAACTTCTTGAAATGTATAAGAATTTAGGTGGAAAATATATAACAATAGGTTCAGATGCACATAAAATAGAAGATTTGAGCAAAGGAATTAATAAAGGTTTAAGTATGTTAAAAGAAATTGGTTTTGATAACATAACTTATTTTGAAAAACATAAGCCTATTTTAGTGCCTATTGAATGAAATTTCCGTATATTAACATAAACATTGCAATTGTATGGTATTAAAATAAATTATCTGTATAATGTAGTTAAAAGGAAAAAGGTACTTGTAATAAATCGAATTATAATATATAATGTATAAGGAAATGCGTAACAGCGAACATTAATAAGAATTTCGCTCCTGAATTAAACAGGAGTAACTTAGAAAGGAAGTTTGTACTATGAATAGTGCAGAGAAACTGCAACTTCAGATTTTAGCCTGTAAATCTCGTATGGGAGCTATTATAGGCACTTTCAATGCAAAGTCAGGTCATCCGGGTGGATCTCTTTCAGCCGCTGACATTTACACTTACTTGTATTTCAAAGAGATGAATGTAGACCCTGCAAATCCAAAGGCACCAAACAGAGACAGATTTGTATTATCAAAAGGTCACTGTTGCCCAAGCTTGTATGCTACTCTTTCACTAAAGGGTTACTTCGACTGGAGCGAGCTTTCAGTTCTTCGCCATGTAGGTGCAATGCTACAGGGTCACCCAGATATGAAGGGCACACCTGGTATTGATATGAGCTCAGGCTCTCTTGGTCAGGGTGTATCAGCAGCTTGTGGTATGGCTATGGCTGCAAAAATGGATAATAAAGATTACAGAGTTTATACTCTTCTAGGCGATGGCGAATGTGAAGAGGGTCAGGTATGGGAAGCTGCAATGTTTGCAGGTCACCAGAATTTGGACAACATTTGCTTTATAGTTGACTGCAATGGTCTACAGATTGACGGTACAGTTGCAGAAATCGGCGGTATTGAGCCACTTGATAAGAAGTTTGAGTCTTTTGGCTTTAATGTTATTAAAATCAATGGCCATTGCTTTGATGATATCGAGGCTGCTTTTGAAAATGCAAAATCAGTTAAGGGTAAGCCATCAGTTATTATTGCACAAACAGTTAAGGGTAAAGATGTATCCTTTATGGAAAATCAAGTTGGCTGGCATGGTACAGCTCCTAACAAAGAGCAGTACGACATTGCTATGGCTGAGCTTGAGGCTAAGCTAAAAGAATTGGAGGCACAGGTATAATGGCAAAGATTATTAATAAGGCAACAAGAGAAAGCTTTGGTATGGCTTTGTGTGAGCTAGCCAAAACAAATGACGATATAGTTGTACTAGACGCTGACCTGGCTGCTGCTACAAAAACAGGTATATTCAAAAAAGAATTTCCAGAGCGTTTCATAAACTGCGGTATTGCAGAGGCAAATATGATAGGCGTTGCAGCTGGTTTAGCAGCTGCCGGTAAAGTTCCTTTTGCCGCTTCTTTTGCTATGTTTGCAACAGGTAGAGCTTTCGAGCAGATTAGAAACTCTGTAGCTTATCCAAAGCTAAATGTTAAAATTGCAGGTTCACACGCAGGTATTTCTACAGGTGAAGACGGTGCAACACACCAGTGTGTAGAGGATATTGCTATTATGCGTGCAATTCCTGGTATGGTTGTTCTTAACCCTGCTGACCACTACGAAATGATAGAGGCTGTAAAGGCTGCTTATGCTTATGATGGTCCTGTATATATCCGTTTAGGCAGACTTGCTATAGACAGCTTTAACGACCCTGATAATTACACATTCGAGCTTGGTAAGGGTATTACTTTGCACGAGGGTAACGATATTACTGTTGTTGCAACAGGTCTTGTTGTAAACGAAGCTTTAAAAGCTGTTAAGGCTCTTGAGGTTAAGGGTATCAACGCAAGACTAATTAATATTCATACAATCAAGCCAATCGACAGAGATATTATAATTAAGGCTGCTAAAGAAACAGGCAGAATAGTAACTGTTGAAGAGCATAATGTAATTGGCGGTTTAGGTGATGCTGTATGTGATGTAGTATCAGCTGAATGTCCTGTTAAGGTAACAAAAATCGGTGTTAACGACGAGTTTGGTTACTCAGGTCCTGCTAAAGAGCTACTTGAAATTTTCGGTCTATGCCAGAGCAACATTGAAAAGGTTGTAGAAGACATAGTAAATTCAGAAAAGTAATAATAAAAATTACAATAAATTGGGAGATGCTTTAATTTGAAGCATCTCCCATAATTTTTTTAATGGTTATAACTTTTATAAACAATTATACCCCAAAAAATCCGATTAGTAAAAGTCGGGTTTTTGGGGTGTTTTGGTTTTAACGTGTACTGTTTTTTATGGGATTTATAAAGAATAATTTTTAATACCTAATATAACACCTAGGGCTATATGCTGTTTTTTTAAAGGAAGAGAATTAAATTCCTCTAACAAAGCACATTCATTTTCACTTAATTTATTCTGTGCAATTCTATCAAGAGGTTGTTTTACATTTGTATAACCTATTATATAGTCAACAGAAGTCTGAAAAATATCTGCCATTTGAATTAGAGTTGCAATGCTAGGCTCGCTTTTTCCGTTTTCGTATGCACTAATCATTTTTTGCGAAACATTAAGCTTCATAGAAAGAGCAATCTGACTCATACCTTTTTCTTTTCTTAACAATCCAATTCTGTTCATAACAAATTCTCCATAAGTTATACTTTATAGGTATAATATTATTACATTTTTGTTGACATTATATACTTGTGTGGTATAATAATACTTGTAGTTGGTATAGTGTTTAAGTTTTTTGTGTTAGTGAACTCAAAAGTTTATTACTAATATTAAGAATAATTGATATATTTTAATCAAACTTATATACATTACCAAAATTATATATAATATGTGATATTAT
>JAXJTR010000171.1:0-3096 GCA_036309465.1 Acutalibacteraceae bacterium | reverse complement strand
GAACAGGAAAGAAACAATAATCGAACAACAGAAGAAAGAACTGGGAGTAACCGAGGAACTGAAAGAGAAAAATCAGATGAAATGGGTAGGCTTGATGAACAACATAATTCAATCAGCCGAGGAGATAGTTCTAGCAGAGATAGTTTACGACTAAACTCAAATTCACAAGTTAATATCACAGATAACAAAGCAGAAGTTGATGTACAAAATCAAACTTCTGCTTTTTCTATTTCTCAGCAGATTATTGATGATACTCTCTGTAGAGGCAGTGGCTTTTCTCAGGGTAAAATGCGTATCTATGAGCAGTTTGAAAAGAATTTATCCTCAAAGGAAAATGCTGAATTTCTGAAAAATGAATATGGTGTTGGTGGTGGCTCACACGCTGGTGGACACGATGGCTATAGCACTTGGCACGATGCCAAGGGTCTTAGTATAACAAAGGGCTATGATGATAACCCACCAGAGGTGTTTCTTAATTGGAAACAGGTTGCTACTCGCATTTATCAGCTTGTCCGTATGGATAGATTTTTAAACCCAAAAGAAAAGGAATATTATCCTAAGTGGCTTGAAGAACAAGCGATGAAAGAAGCCGAGCGTTTGCAACGAGAAAAAGAAAAAGCAAATGAAACTCCTCCAACAGAACAAGAATATCTTTATCAGTATGCAGTTGGAGATAAAGTCTATTTAGGCTCTAGTGAATATGAAATATCACTTATTTCTAACGATGGATTGGTTGTCTTACAGGACGCACATTTCCCATTAGTCGATAAAGAAATGAAGCGTGAAGATTTCGAGAGCTTACTTAAAGAAAGTATTTTCAATGACCACCTAAAGAAGCCTAAGTCAACACACAACCGTGATTTGTTTATTGCTTACATTAGTAATAAGCTGATTGATAACCAAACTATAGTCAATGCTTATAAAAACTCTGATTTTGAAAATTTCAAGCTAGAAGTTAATGTTGCTGTTGATAAACTTGCAATAGATTTACTGGTTAAGCAAGAAGCTATCGACAATCTTACTGTTGACGAAGTTAGAGAAGTTATAGCAGAGTTTCAAAATATCATCACTGTAAAAGAAACTATATATGATACTGTAAGCACCAATATAGACATTGCACTTATGCAACGTAATGAGGTTGTTGAAGTTGATGATATAGACTTTTCAGACCCTTTTGCTAGAAATACTGATGATGAGCTTGAACCTACTGCTTACGATGGTATAGATACAGAAGATACCGAAACAGTTCAGAGCGAGTTAATTAACAGTGATGGCTATACTAACTATTATCGTATTTATCAATTAAAAGACACACCTGACTACCACGGTATACGCTTTCAAAATAGTGCTAGAAACCAAAAACAAGGGGTTAAGCTTAATCAAGATGATTATGATTTGATATATGAAGGCAACTGGGACGAGTTGAAAGATATACCAGCAAGCTATAGATTAGAGCGTATTTTTGAAAAGTTTAATACGGATTTACCTGAAGACTTTAGAGGACACTCTTTGTCTGTAAGTGATGTAATAACTGTTGGAAGCGAAGATAGTCAGACAGCCTATTATGTTGATAGTGTGGGATTCACGGATTTTCCTGAGTTTTTCAAAGAAAAAGAACTAGAACAAGTGGTTGATGTAGAGCCACTAATACAAAACAACATTCCGACAATTACCTGTATATCGAGCGAATATCCTGTATTTGAATATGGTAAGACATACTCTTTATTGGAGTTTGATGAACTTATGAAAAATGCTAATATAGAGTGGAGAAGAAATCGTATAGAGGAATTCGAGATGTATAGTAGTAGCGTAGAAGCTATCGAAGCTACTGGTAGAACCTATCAATGCTCTGCAAGAACCGAATTCAAAATCAATATGCCTGACGGTTCAAAATATATTGCAAGACAAGATATATATGAAGGCGTTGGTGGTGTAATAGATTTTTTAAGTCAAGATTCAAGATACAATGATATATTACCTATTCTTAAAGAACAGGTAGCTATCGAGAGAGAAAATACACCTATACTTGATGTATTTGATACAGCAGAGATTGAAGAACGATTAACACGCATTGCTCAAACGATTGAAGCCGATAATGCTGACCTTATAGGTAAAGAGCTTAAACTTGACAGACACCGTTATAGAGTAGAAAAAGTTAGCTTGTTTGCTAATGTATCACTTAGTAACCTTGATTTTGAAAAAGAACACGGTTTCCCAAGTACACGTGTTGAAAAGATTGATTCAGTACGCAACGCATTGAAAATTCAGTCAGATATAGAACTACCACAGATGATTTATCAAACTGACGATAACCTTAATGTTAGAGATGTTATTCATCTTGAAAATCAAGAAGAACCAATAAGCAACACTCAATCAGTTGAACAGGATAACGCAGACCTTATAGGTAAGGAGCTTACACTTGGCAACCGTCGTTTCAGAGTAGAAAAGATTAGTATGTTCGGTGATGTATCACTTCGTGACCTTGAATTTGAAAGAGTGAATGGCTTCCCTATTTCAAGAGTGGAAAAAGTTGATTTTGTACGCAACGCATTGGAAGTTGAGTCTGCTATGGAAAAAACATCAACAGCTACGAAGTCTGTTGAAGAGCTTCAAATAGGTGACATAATTCGTTTAGAGGGCGAAGAATGGAGAATTGATGAAATTATCGATGATTTTTATTTCAGAATCATCAATCAAGATGAAAACGCACGTTGCTCAAGAAAAGCCTTTATAGAAAATTGGAAAGAGCGTCTTATAAGATTAGGCTATGAGTATATTCCTCCTGTTAAGGAAAGTACAAGGAATATCCCTACTGCTGACAAAACCAACTATATAATCAATGATGATAATCTTGGTGTAGGTACTAAGCCTGAGCGTTTCCAAAATAACATCAATGCTATTCGTTTGCTAAAAGCTATTGAGAGCAAAAACCGTTTAGCTACTCAAGAGGAACAAGAAATATTATCAAAATATGTTGGTTGGGGTGGTTTAGATAAATATTTTGAGCCTACTCACAGTCGATATAACGAATTAAGAGATTGTTTAACAGATGATGAATTTAGGTCAGCTAGTGAAAGCACCCTAACAGCCTTTTAT
>JAXJTR010000170.1:0-8312 GCA_036309465.1 Acutalibacteraceae bacterium | reverse complement strand
GTCTTCACTTCTGTAAACCTTTGAGTTAATCTCAAAGTAATTACGGGTTGTTTTCTCGTTGCGTTGTTTAATTTTCAAGGTCCTGTACTGTCCTCATCGGTCAGCCTATTTATCTTACAACAACTTGATGTTTTTGTCAACACTTTTTTAAAATTATTTTTTCTTTTAATTTGTTTTCATTCTAAAAACCACAATTTATAGATATTTTAAACAAATTATGCAATAATTTTTAGTTATTGTTGACCATCTCGTTGCGACAGCTTGATTATTATATCAAACTTATTTTTATTTGTCAACACTATTTTTAAAAAATTTTAAGGTCGAGCAAAAATGCCCGACCTTTAGATATTTATGCCTTTAATTGAGTTGTTTCTTTAAAAAGCTTTTCAATAATCTTGCTTTTTTCCAAAAACACCACAAAAAACGCTCCTACTACTGCAACTACTACCACTTCACCTAAAGCTACTAGTCCGGCAGACATTAAAAAGCCTGCAAAGGTGAAGCCATCGCCTATAAACAGCTCTATTTCTAATCCTATAAACACACCATTAAAAATAGCCGGCATTAGCAAAGCCAAAAACGGTATATTGTACACTCTTACATTTCTAAGAGCATACATAGAAATTGTAGCACACAATGTAGCAAGAGAACCCACCACAATGTCTAATGGCAATGCTTGAAAGCAAACAATATTAGCTATTGCACAGCCAACTGTAAGCCCCGAAATTGCCGAGGGTGAATAAAGTGCCAGCACCACTAACAGCTCGCTTATTCTAAACTGCACCGCCATTGATGTTGAACCTGGTAGTAAAACCTCTTGTGCGTAGGTTAGTGCCACATATAGGGACGCTATTACAGCACCCTGCACCATGTGGATTGTACTTTTCTTTAACATATTAAATTCCTCCGTAGTATTTATTTAAAGTCAGGATTTTGCGAACTGACTTGCACAAAGTACAACAAATATATTACAACATAATATATTGTAAGTCAATTATATTTTACTTGATTTTGTAAGTACGATATTGACCTTTATCATTAAAATAAAAGACATAACCATCTGCTATAGCAAATATTTTATCATAATCAATTTTTTCATCTGTAAAGTTAACTGAAATTGGCTGTTTTTCAAAGGACTCAGAGCTAAACTCCCAGCAAATATCCTCATTTACATAATAGGCACTATCACTCATAGCATAATTATATATAAGCTTGCCCTGTTCGGGTTGCTTTTCCTCAACCATTGAACCATCTTTATTATTATAAATTATAAGGCTGTCTTGCTTATTGATAAAAGAGAAATAATCTGTAGTCAACGAAAGCTTTTGGTTAGGCTGTATGGTTGCCATTGAAGAAAAAGTGCCACCTGCCACACTCATAGACATTGTAGTAAGCTTATACTCGCTCTCTTTTTTAGATTTATTACTTACATAAGCAATACCTTTATCACTTGCAATAATATTATCTACATTTTCTCCTAAGGTTTCACTTTCCAAAATATTAGTATCGCAGTTATAGGCTCTTAAATTATCGTTTTCGTTTTTATAAAATATATAGTTATTCCTTTGCACAAATTGAGTACCCTTAACCAAAGTAATATCGACCTCTTCACCAGTTGAACTACTAATACATCTAAGTGTATCTTCTTCATCTGTTATGTATACATTATCGCTGTGCACACCCACAATGTTGATAACATCACACTCATAGATTTTCTGACGCATCTGCCCTTTTAAATTAGTTCTGTACAAAGCACATAAATCGTCATCAATCGCTTTAAAAAACAAATGGTTCTCTGTTACTGCAAAATTATCTTGTATATCACCCTTTGTGTCATCGGTATCTGCAATTACAAAGCCCTTATCGTCAATATTATCTTTGTAATTTATTCCATTTTTATCCCAAATAAAGTAATGCCCTCTATGCTCTATAGCACCATTAGCTGTTACTTTACCTGTTGAACCCTCTGTAACCATAATTTTTACCGTTTTGTTAGAACAAGCGGTTAGCACAGCTAATACCATTGCACCTATAGTTAATACTGATAAAGCCTTTTTAATCCTTGTAGTTTTCAACATTATCACCTCAAGCCTACTAAAATTTAATTAAATAATCCGTCTATAACCTCATCTATAAATTGAGATATTATATCCATTGCACTGTTAGTTTGGATAGTTGCACTGCCCTGTGTAACCTGTAAATCTGCTATATACAATGTAACAGGCTTACCCAAAAATTCAAAATTATATTCTGACGGAAGAATAATACTATTTTTATTCACCTGTATTTCGTCGCTTATTTCTTCTAAAGATAGAGAAATCTGCCCTGTTATAAATTCTGTTGGTACCGCAAGCCTGCCAAGCTTTGTATCACTTAAATTAATAGTTATTGTTTTTGCCTGTGCGTCAAGTTGCAAATGGGTATTAGCTGAAAAAATAATTTTATTACCTTTATAATCTAAATCAACATATAGCTTAGCAATATTATCCCCTTGCATATATATTGATGCTCCCTTTACTAATACAGTAGGGGTATTATTAGAATTATCTGCAACCTGATTATCAACATTTTCATTATCATCTGTAGCACTGTTTATTATTTTTGCAATAATACCGTTAACATCGTTATCGGTAATCTCCTCAGGTTCGCCCAATATTACCGATTTAACCATTGGCTTATAAATTGTTGTAGAGGGAGTTGTATTAATCTTATACGCCTCTGAGGTATCTGTTACAGCGTTATAAAGGAAAACGCAAGCTATAAAAGCAGACAACAAAATAACTAACACAACAATTATAACAACAGCACATATTTTATTAGATTTTTTCACTGCATCACCCCATAGACTTAAATATAATTATTTAAGCTCCGCAATTGTAACACCTGATTCGCCCTCGCCAAAGGTACCAAGTCTGAAAGTTCTTACATATTTGCAACGCTTTAAATAGCTGTGCACCTCTGCACGCAACACACCTGTACCCTTACCGTGTATAATAGTAACTTGATGTATATTTGACATAACAGCAGAATCAAGCTGTTGGTCAAGCTCCATAATAGCCTCCATGGCTGTCATACCACGCAAATCTATTTCTGTAACAGCTTTTACATTGGCATTACTTCGCACATTGCGTGTAGTAGAACGCTGTGGTTGTTGCTTTTTCTTTTCTCCAACTAGGCGTAGATTATTTAAATTCACTCTTGTTTTAATAATACCAGACTGCACCAACACGGTATCGCCCTTTGGTTCTTCTAGCACAACAGCTTTTTTATCTATATCAAAAATAAGCACATCGTCGCCTTTTTTTAGCTTGCGAGGAAGAACATAATCGTTTTTCTTAGCCTTTTCAACAGGGTCGGCTGTTTCCTCCATATTGCGTATGTTGGCTCTTAGCTTTGCCTTTTCTTCAGCTGTTAGCTGTTTACTTTTTTGCAAATCGCTAAGCTCTTCCATTAGGGAATCTGCACTTGCTCTGGTAGTAGAAATTATGCGCTGAGCTTCTTCTCGTGCTTTTTTAAGCTGATATTCAGCCTCTTTTCTAAGGTTTTCTATCTCACGCTGTACTTTTTCTCTGTCTTGCTGTGCTTTTTGAGTGATTTTTTCAGCATAGCTTATTTTTTCATCAAGAGTTTGTCTTTGGGTTTCAAGAGTTTGTACAACATCTTCAAATTGTCGGCTTTCTTCCGACACTAGCTCTCGTGCCTTGTCCACTAGTTCTCTGTCCATTCCTAAACGCTCAGAAATTGCAAAAGCATTAGAGCGACCAGGAACACCTATAAGTAATTTATAGGTAGGGCGTAATGTAGCAACATCAAATTCGCAACAGGCATTTTCAACATATTTACTTTTTAGTGCATATTCCTTCAACTCTGCATAGTGAGTTGTTGAAGCGATTTTTGCCCCTTGCATACGCAGTTGTTCAAGTATAGCAATAGCAAGTGCGGCACCCTCTACAGGGTCGGTACCTGCACCAAGCTCGTCTATAAGAACAAGGCTATCGTCGTCGGTTTCTTTTAATATTTTAACAATATTTGTCATATGGGCAGAAAAAGTAGAAAGTGACTGCTCTATGCTTTGCTCGTCGCCAATATCTACAAGGATTTTTTTGAAAACAGACAACTTACTTTCGTCCCCTGCCGGTATCATTAAACCACACATAGCCATAGCAGTAAGCAAGCCGATAGTTTTTAGTGTTACTGTTTTACCACCTGTATTAGGGCCTGTAATAACCAGCGATGTAAAGCTTTCGCCTAAATACACGCTAACAGGCACAACTTTATCCTTATCTATTAGTGGATGACGAGCTTTGTTTAAATTAATAATGCCTTGGTCGTTCATTATAGGCATACTTGCTTTCATTTTATAAGCAAGAGAAGCCTTTGCAAAAATAACGTTCAGCTGTGTTGCTATATGATAGCTGTTTATAATATTTTCTGCGTGCTCTCCTGTTGTTGCAGAAAGCTCAAATAAAATTCTCTCTATTTCTGCTTCTTCCTTAGATTTTAACACCTTAACAGCGTTATTCGCCTCTACTGCACCCATAGGCTCTATAAATAGTGTTGCACCACTTGAGGAGGTATCGTGTACCAAGCCAGGAATTTCTCCCTTACACTCTGCTTTTACAGGCACAACATATCTGCCATCTCTAATAGTTACAATAGGCTCTTGCAAAAATTTTTGATAGCTTTGAGAACGCACCATTTTATCCAGCACTTCTCTGGCTTTAGCTGAGGTCTGCTTTATTTTTTTACGAATAGCAGACAATGTAACCGAAGCCATATCGCTCATTTCTTCTTCTGAAATAATACTGGTGAAAATCTTTTCCTCAAGCCCTTTATTAGCTACAAGTGCATTAAAATAAGCGTCTAGCACTGTTTCCATATTGGCAGATTTTTCTCTCCACTGCTTTAAGCCCCTTAACACACGCAAAGCCTCTGCTATTTTAAGAAGCTCGCCCATAGTAAGGCAACCGCCAGCCTGAGCACGCTTTAAGCTATTTACAACATTAGTTATACCACCAAAAGAGGGCGAGCCAAATCTACCGCTTAAAACATAAGCGTCGTCTGTTTGTTTTAACAGCTTATTTACTGTGTAAAGGTCGCTGGCTGGTGTTAGCTGTAGTGCCTGTTGCTGTGCATCGGCAAAGGCTGTTTCTTCCGCCAGCTTTTTTAATATTTTATCAAGCTCTATAGCTTTTAAATTTTTATCCATTTTATTTCTCCGTTTACTCTTTACAAATTACTGTCGCATAACCTTATAAAAATCAAGGGTTTTATATCTATGTTCAGTTGTTAGCAACAAATATTCCTCTGCACATCTTTCTAACAACTGCATACCCTCCTCCGAGAGTTTAAAATTAAACATCTTGTCAAAATCGGCATATATACAATATCGCATTGCAGTTGTAACACCCATACCTATTTTTATACTGTATTCCTTTACGGTGTTAAGGCAGTTGCCACAAATAAGCTTGCCCGATTTTGGTAAAAAGTGCATATCTTCATTTTCGTAGCACTTACATTCATCACAACAAACCAAGTCTGGCATATAACCACTGTAGCACATACTTCTAAGTTCTACTGCCGATTTTATAATACTGTTGGGTCGCTTTTGATTACACAGCAAGTACAAGGCATTAAGCATAAGCCTTAAAAAGTCCTCTGCCTGTGTTTCTCGGGGAGCTAAATTTCCTGCAAGTTCGCAAAAATATTGAGCCAGCGACATATTTACAATATCCGTTCTTAGCTTTATAAACATTTCTTCACAGACCGCATCGTCAATTATGTAGCTATCTCGGCTGACATAAAGCACCAGCCGAGAGTAGCATAATAGTCTTGTAGCAGAGCCTTTAGAGCTTTTTAAGCTTCTGCAATTTTTAACAAAGGCTCTAATAACTCCTTTTTTTCGTGTTAAAACTGTTATCAAACGGTCCTGATCACCAATATTCTGTTCTCCTATTATCAGTCCGTCCGTGGAGATTTTCATTGTCGTCCTCCTGCAAATAATCCTCTGTATCGTTATAATATTCGGGGAAATTATTCTTTGAATCCCTAAGCGAGGTGTAACGCAAATAATCCATTACACTGCCGGTTTCTAAAAAATTTGACCATGCGTCATATATATCCATTATTACACACCCCTATAAATTTCGGCTGTTGCCTGTAACATAATTATATGTTTTAAAACAGCCTATGTTTACAGTATACCTTTTTTTGTTGTTACTATGGGGTGTAATTTGTAGAAGAAATTTTTTACAATTTATGGCTTAACATAGTATTTTAAGCCAAGCACCTTTATAAAATATATTATTTTGTATTTTATTACTGTATAAATTTTACAGCTTACAATTCGTCTAGCATATCATCAAAACTATCTGTATCACTTAAAGATTGGTTTTCAAACTCATTAACAAAATTAACAGCAAAATTGTATTCATCTACACAACATCCTAAACCTGATAAAGCTATCTCCATAAATCCATCTTCCATAATTTCATCAAAGCTTACCGATTCTCCTTCATAATCGTAAGCATTTAAATTATAATATTCTTCTAAAAGCGTAATTAAATTTGCTTCTTTTTCATTGTTTTGAATCCGAACATTTTTATAGTATCCTCCAATCCTACACACTTTCCAAATCATAGACCCATAGTAATACTCTTTACAAAAAACTGGACATTGTTTTTGTTCGTATTCTTCATTGTAGCTCAATCCTACTCCCTCATATAAAAACGTAATTAACCATACGTTAGATTTTCCATTTTGTTCATACATACTTTCTAATTCTTTTATAGCAGGGGAAACTAAATTTTTTATAAATCTTTCAGGTTGTAATTCATATAACAAATCTAAGTAATTACTTGTTTTCCTGTAACTGTTTTCCTGCAACCACTTTCCCAAAAACCGCTTTTGTGTATCATCATCTAATTGTGTTGTATACAATGCTGCAAAATACTCTTGAAAAGATCTGTGTGTAAATATATAATCAAGACCCTCGTGTACAATAACACACACAGCATCAGTTAAATCTTTTAAATAATCTTCGGAATTAAATTTTTCATTAGTGATCAACCCATCTTTTGCCACTTTCTTTTTTGACTCTCTAATATATTCCAGTATCTTATTATAAGAAAATTCATAATCAGACTTAAAAAATGATTTAAAACAAAAACGAGAAAATACCGCTTTAAATTCTTCATAGCTCAGTTTAGATAAAATATCTCTTTTATATGCCTCTTTTCGTGCATCATGCTCATGAAAAAGAGTAGAAAATGCTACCTCAAAAAAATCTTTAACCTTATCAGGTATAGATACTCTACTTTGAAACGTTAACAACATAATAGTTAATAACAACGGGTTAGAAGCAAAAGTTTCATACTTATCAAATAAATTATTTTTTAATTCATCGTAAAACTTAGATTTTATATTTGGCTCATAATCTAATTTATCTATCAAACTCAATGCTTGTTGTTTTGATAACGGCAACGATTTTAGTTCCTTAAACTGACTCCAACCAATAAATTCATCTAGCGGTCTTGAAGATATAATATAATAATTATCAGGATACTTTTCGCTTAGCTCTAATATTTGTCTTGTAACTTTTCGAGACAATTCATTTTTAACCTCATCAAAACCATCAAGCAATATTACATAACACCCTGTTTCTAAGCTATATTTAAAATATTCCTCTTCCAGCTTAAACTGTAGTATTCTCATTCTATTATATATGTATTCTTCAAGATTAAGGTCTTGTTCTTGGTAATCATTTAAACCTCGCAATTGAATTAACACAGGTATATAGTCTGTATTACGCACTGTACTTAAAAACAAGTGTTGCAACATAACGCTTTTTCCGCTTCCACCAGTGCCCGATACAATTAATTTATTACCTACTGCTAGCACATTATTAATATCAGAGGTATCGATCGTTTCATGTCTACTCGTTTCTAAACCCACACATTCATAAACTGAATATATCGGCTTAGGTGTATCTTTATAAAGCAATGTTTTAATTTCGTTGTGTATTGTTACAGAATATTCTAAATATTCTCTAAAGGCTGTGCCAATGTCTACTTCACGCTTTTTTATAGAATTAACAAAAAAACCTTTTGCCTTTTGATAAACTTTACTTGCTACCTTTTCTATTAACTTCGTTATCACATCTGTTGTTATACCTGTAGGCATTTCACTAAAATTCAGTGTAGTAATTCCGCTAGCGTTAGTCATCTCATTAGTATTTAAACCATTGTTCATTTTTACTTTACCTCCAATCCCTAAGCCATACATAATCCCACAGCAATAGAGCTATTATAATG
>JAXJTR010000169.1:0-11476 GCA_036309465.1 Acutalibacteraceae bacterium | reverse complement strand
GCAGTAAATGGCTCATCTAAAATTAAAATTTCCGGCTTATGCACTAATGCACAAATTATAGAAATTTTTTGTTTCATTCCTTTAGAATAGCTAGAAATAACCTGATCTTTTTCCTCGAAAATATTGAATTTTTGCATTAACTCTCTTATATAGTTATCATTGCTACATTTATATAAATTCGCAATGAAATTTACTTGCTCATAGCCTGTCAAGCTCTCATATAAATTGGGCACATCTGGAACATATCCTATCTTCTGTTTTACACTTGCATCCCTAAACACATCTCGACCATCAAACAAAATCTCCCCACTCGTAGGCTTTAATAATCCTAATGTCATTCTTATAGTCGTAGTTTTGCCTGCACCATTTTCTCCTAATAATGCATGAACATTATTCTCAACTAAATCCAAACTATCAATTTTTAAATTAAACTCGCTATATTTTTTCGATACATTTCTATAAGTAATCACAATATACTCCTTTGCAATTGCATACACATAATTTCAAACCTACTATAAACTACAGTCAAATCTTAATTTACTATTACAAAATTAACAATATATAAAAACTAATATTTTAGCATAATATATCCATAATAATAAAACAAGTAGAGAGAACATAAACATTCTCTCTACCCTCTTCAGTTTTATAACAAAAACTTAGAATCCTAGTAACTCTGCGATATACTCAATAACTTCCCAAATAGCCATTTCACCTATCCACTTAAGAACAGTTTTCCAGTGGTTCTTTGCCCAGTTTACTATTTTATTCCAATTTTTTGCACCCCACTTACCAATTGCCTTAGCAGCTTTTGTAAGTAGTTTTGCGATTACTTTTGCCATTCCTTTCACCTCCTCTCTAGTAAAATTATACCTCTACAACTATAGAATGTCAAGTATTTCCATTTTTTTTTATCCACTTTATACATTTTCCACTATTTACACAAAATTCTATTATATATATGTAAAAAAATACACGATATTACTCTGTATCCAATTTAAGCACAGCCATAAATGCTTCTTGTGGAACCTCTACGCTACCAAGCTGTCGCATACGCTTTTTACCCTCTTTTTGCTTTTCAAGTAGCTTTTTCTTACGGGTAATGTCACCACCGTAGCACTTTGCAAGTACGTCTTTACGCATAGCCTTTACAGTTTCTCTTGCTATAATTTTACCACCTATGCACGCTTGAATTGGCACTTCAAATAGCTGTCTTGGAATTTTCTCCTTTAGCTTTTCTGCCATTTTTCTTGCACGAGGATATGCTTTATCTGCGTGAATAATAAATGAAAGTGCATCTACAATATCACCATTAAGCATAATATCCAACTTAACAAGCTTACTTTCTGCATAATCTGTAAGCTCGTAGTCAAAAGAGGCATAGCCACGAGTACGAGATTTTAATGTATCAAAGAAATCGTAAACAATTTCAGCCAGTGGCAGTTCATAGTGAATGTCTACTCTATCGCTGTCTATATAGGTCATATCTTTAAATACGCCTCGTCTGTCTTGGCAAAGCTCCATAATATTGCCTACATATTCAGACGGTGCATAAATATGAGCATTTGTCATTGGTTCTTCTGCTTTTGAAATTAAAGCAGGGTCAGGATAGTTTGTAGGGTTATCTATCATTTCAACAGTGCCATCTGTTTTTGTAATTCTAAAAATAACACTTGGTGCTGTTGTGATAAGGTCTAGATTATATTCTCGCTCTAATCTTTCTTGGATAATTTCCATGTGGAGCAAGCCTAAGAAACCACATCTAAAACCAAAACCAAGGGCAACAGATGTTTCAGGCTCAAAGGTTAGTGCGGCATCGTTTAGCTTTAACTTTTCAAGAGCTTCTCTTAAATCGGTATATTTTGCACCGTCGGCAGGGTACACACCACAATATACCATAGAGCGAACCTCTCGGTAGCCTGGTAATGGCTCTGATGCCGGTCTTGATGACAATGTAACTGTGTCGCCAACCTTTGCATCCTGTACACTTTTAATAGCGGCGGCAATGTAACCAACCTCGCCTGCACATAGCTCGTTGGCAGGCTCTAAAGATGTAGCACGCATATATCCAAGCTCTACAACTGTAAAGGTAGAGCCTGTAGCCATTAGCTTAATTTCGTCGCCACGCTTAACAACACCCTCTTTAACCCTTATATAAATAATTACACCTTTATACGCATCGTAATAGGAGTCGAAAATAAGTGCCTGTAGTGGCTTGTTGTCATCACCGCTAGGAGCAGGAACATCTGCAACAATACGCTCCATAACATCGTGAATATTAATACCTGCTTTTGCAGAAACCTCTGGTGCATCTTGTGCAGGAATACCTATAATATCCTCAATTTCTGTTTTTACACGCTTTGGGTCGGCACTTGGTAAATCTATTTTATTAACAACAGGAACAATTTCAAGTCCGCTATCTACTGCAAGATATGTGTTTGCCAAGGTTTGAGCCTCTATACCCTGTGAGGCATCTACTACCAGTACAGCACCCTCGCAGGCTGCAAGAGAACGAGAAACCTCGTAGTTAAAGTCTACGTGACCAGGGGTGTCTATTAGGTTAAACACATAATTGTTGCCATTGTCAGCCTTATATAAAAGTGTAACTGCGTGTGCCTTAATAGTAATACCACGCTCACGCTCAAGGTCCATATTATCAAGTAGCTGGTCTTCCATTTCACGCAAAGCAACAGACTGGGTTTGCTCAAGTATGCGGTCAGCCAGTGTACTTTTACCGTGGTCAATATGGGCTATTATACTAAAATTTCTTATTAATTCCTTTGGATAAGACATTCTACATCGCCTTTCGTTTTAGAATATATATTATTTATTATCAATTGCATATTTACAAAAGCTGTTCATAGAACATTGGTCGCACTTTGCTTTTCGTGCTGTACATACTGCTCGTCCGTGCAAAACAAGTCTGTGGCAAAAATCGTTAGACTCCTCTGGTGGTAACACTCCACGAAGAATTTTCTCGATTTTTGTTGCATCCTTTATATCGTGAAAGCCAAGTCTTGCTGTAATTCTAATACAATGGGTATCTACAACCACAGCAGGTTTATGGTAGATATCGCCCACCACTAAATTAGCGGTTTTTCTGCCTATGCCAGGTAAAGTTATCAACTTTTCCACAGTGTCAGGAACTATACCGCTAAAATTATCACGCAAAGCTATACACATTGCAACAATATCTCTTGCTTTTGTTTTGTACAAGCCACAGCTTTTTATAATTTCTTCAACATCTTCAACCTGTGCACTTGCAAATTCATCAACATTTTTATAGGTAGAAAACAGCTGTGGGGTAACCATATTAACCCTTGCGTCTGTACACTGTGCAGCAAGTCGTGTTGCTATAAGCAGTTGCAGGGGGTCGGTGTACACCAAAGAGCAAATAGCATCAGGATATTGAGTTTTTAGTGCCTCTACAGCAAGGCAAGCACGCTCTTTGTCTGTCATATTACTTACAGCCCCCTTTATTTAAGTACAAATTTTTATATACTCTTATTATTTTATCATAAAATTATAAATTTGTCATCTGTTGGACAATATGTATTTAGAGCTACTCCTCTAATATTTTCATACCAAAAAAATTAGTATGTAGCATTTTAGAGTCGCCATTTTCAAAATCTATTTTTAAAATACCATTACTTACCTGTGAAACTGTACCTTTACCGAAAACCTTATGTAATACCTTGCAATTAGTTGTGTAGTTTAAGGTATAATCATTTAATTGCTGTGGTGTAAGGGTAATTTCCTCTAAAGTAAGAAAACCGCTTTCGTACTCCACAAACAAGCCTATGGCTGTAGTAAAAATTTTGCCATATCTGTTTAGTTTTTGCTCGCCAACTCCATTTATGTTTATAAAATCAGACATTGTTACAGGCTTTTTATTGCACATATCAACTAAAGCAGAATTGGAGAAAATTATATATGCAGGTACATTTTCTTGCTGTGCAATTTCGTTACGAACATTTTTAAGGTAATTATACATTTCTTCGTTAATTTCGGTATTTGCATACTGTGGCATTTTACTTTTACTGTTGCCTGCACTGTTAAGCTTATCGCCCTTTTGCACCTTCATAAGCACCTTAGCATTACCCTTTAATACATCTACCGAATTTTTATTAAGCTTTATTATAGGTAGCTGTTCTTGTGTTTGCAATGCAAATTTGTTAACTATAAGGTAGTTAATCATTCGTTTTACATCGGCTTCGGTATAGGTTTTAAGTAGTCCGTAGGTGCTTTGATTGTTAAGACCCCAGCTGATAATTTTCTGATTTTTACTACCCCTTATTATATCTGTAATCATTTTTACGCCAAAGCGTTGCTTTGTTTTTGCAATGCAAGAAAGTATCTGTTGTGCCTGTAGGGTTATGTCTATTTCTTCAAATTCTCCGTTACAGTTAGAGCAATTGCCACAATATTCGCTATGGGGTTGACCAAAATATTTTAATATATAGCCACGCAAGCAATCTGTTGTATTACAATATGATGACATTTTAGCAAGTTGCTTTAGCTTATGCTCTGTTATAATCTGTGCTATTTCGGGCTCAAGATTTTCATTTTCAGATGATTTTTCTATTAAAAATTTATTTGTTACAACATCTTTACCGCTATACAAAATTACACACTCTGCGTTGTTACCGTCACGCCCTGCTCTGCCTGCTTCTTGGTAATAGCTTTCCATATCCTTTGGCATATTGTAATGGATAACATAGCTTACATTTGATTTATCTATGCCCATACCAAAGGCATTAGTAGCAACTATAACATTGCAACGGTCATAAATAAAATGCTCTTGATTGGCTTTTCTTTCCTCCATTGGCATACCTGCGTGGTAGGGGTAAGCATTTACATTATTTTCACGGAGTATATCGCAAACCTCTTCAACTGCAGAGCGAGTATTACAATAAACTATTCCACATTCCTTAGATTTATCCTTTATTATTGAAATAAGTTGAGTATTTTTATTTTGCGGGTGCAAAACCTTAAAGCTTAAATTGGGGCGGTCGAAGCCTGTTGTTACTACATAAGGGTTATTAAGCTGTAAAATTCTTTTTATATCCTCTTTAACCTCTACTGTTGCAGTTGCTGTAAAGGCTGATATAACAGGCCTTGCATTAAGCTTTTCGATAAATTCTACTATTTTAAGATAATCAGGGCGAAAGTCTTGCCCCCATTGTGATATACAGTGGGCTTCGTCTACTGCAACCATAGAAATTTCAAGCTTTTGGCATAGTGACAAAAAGTTAGATGTTAACAGCTTTTCAGGTGCAACATAAATTATCTTGTATGCACCCTGACTTGCCCTTTTTATAGCCAATGCCTGTTGCTGTATGGTAAGATTACTGTTTAAATATGCCGCCTTTATACCCATACTTACCAGTGCTTTTACTTGGTCTATCATAAGAGATATAAGAGGAGATACTACAATAGTAACACCCTTTAACATAAGTGATGGTAGCTGATAACAAACAGATTTGCCTGCACCTGTGGGCATAACACAAAGGGTATCGTTGCCCTGCAAAATATTATCTATTATTTTTTCCTGTGCATTTCTAAATTCTGAATAACCCCAATAGTTTTTTAACAGCTCTATTTTTTCCACATACTCACCTCTTTTATATGTCAACTATTACCCACCAAACCCCTTTACAGCCATAATAACTGTCTGTAAAGGGGTTTAGCTATGATTATAACTTTTTAACTTAATAATAAGTGGGGCTTAACCTAATTCATCAACAAAATCTTTTATAACCTCGCCACACTCTTCTGGCTTTTGCTGATAAATCATATGTTCACCGGCTACATTAACAACCTTACAATTGCCCATTTTATCAGCGTAAGGCTGAATTATATTTTCTCTGCCGTCTTTGCATACTTCAAAAATTTTCTTTAAAGTTTCATCATCGTCAGCATATTCAGTTGGGCGTATCTCTGCATCAGGAATATTGTTATTCTTTATCTGTTCATTTGCCCATATACTGTTTTCGATTACTTCCTCTTTAGTTGTAAAGCCCCAGCTTGCACATATATACACTTTTGGTACATCATTTGTAACTATTTGTTTAAATGCGTTCTGTGCATTTTCAGCTAACAAGCCTGATTCTGAAACTGGTGCAATAGAATCTAATGTCATAAGAGAAAGAGCATCGCCAAGATACTGCTCTTCTTCTGAATAATTAGAAGGATACTGGTAGTTATAATCTCTTAAAGCATATCTGCTCATACCCATTTTTGCAAGAGTTGCAAGGAATTGGTCGCCTACACCAACCTTATAGCCTGGCTCCTCCTTAAAGGCGTCATCACAAAGCTGAGAACCATCTACAAATACAATTCCCTCTATTTCATCAGGATACTTACTAACCCAATAGCTTGCATAGGCACCACCAATTGAATGTGGCATAAGTATGTATGGTGCTTTTATTCCTGCATTTTTAAGTGCCTTACGGTAATCCTCTACAATATACTCAAGTGTCATTTCGTTGTCGGTGTCATCACTAAAGCCATAACCTGCACGGTCAACAAATACAACAAGATTATCCTTTTCCAAATCCTTTGTCATTTGTCGTGCAGTAAGTGAATAGTCACCAACACTTAAACCGGCTATACCCACTATAGTATGCTTGCCCTTTTCGTTACCAAATTTAGCAACATTTAAGGAGTAGTCACCAACAGAAACAGGGTTGTAATATCCTTTTTCTTTAAGCACCTGAAATTCTTGGTCGCTTTTTACACGGTGAACTATAAATGTTCCCAAAACAAACAACAAAATTGCTAACAATAACGCAGATATTATAATTAAAATTACTTTCTTAACACTTATCTTTTTCATAACCCTACTCCTAACATTAATTAAATACAATCCTGACTAAGCACACCATACTTTTCGTATGTAGCTGTTTTTACTATCTGATTTTCTTCGTTTACAAACACAACCTTTGGTTTATGTTCTTTAACTTCTTTTTGGTCAAGCTGGCAATAGGCCATAATAATTATATGGTCGCCTGTTGACACACATCTTGCAGCAGCACCGTTTAGGCATATCATACCCGAGTTAGGCTCGCCTGCTATAGTATAGGTTTCAAAACGATTACCGTTTTCTATGTCTACAATCTGCACCTTTTCGTATTCGTATATACCGGCAGAATCCATTAATACAGGGTCTACTGTTATACTGCCTACATAGTTAAGCTCTGCTTGCTGAACTACTGCACGGTGTATTTTTCCTTTTAGCATTGTCACTTGCATATATTTCAGCCTTTCTTTATATTATTTTTCTTTACCATTTTCAATTATAAAGTTATCAATAAGTCTTGTTGTGCCAATATACACAGCAATAGCTGTTAGAATATCTCCTTTAATCTCTTCGATAATTTTAATATCAGGAAAGCTTACAACCTGTACATAATCTATTTTAGCTAGTGGCTCGCTATTGATTATATTAGTAATTTCTTCAATAACCTTAGCTGTATTTGTTTCGCCATTAAGTACAAGCTGTTTGCCTGCTGTTAAGGCTTTGTTTAGTATGGTTGCTGATTGTCTTTCCTGCGGAGAAAGATAGGTATTTCTAGAACTTTTTGCAAGACCGTCGTCTTCACGGATAATAGGACAGCCTATTATTTCTATATCAAAATTCAAATCTCTTACCATTCGCTTTATAACAGCAAGCTGTTGAGCATCTTTTTGACCAAAATAAGCCTTGTGAGGTGCAACTATTAAAAACAGCTTAGACACAACTGTGCACACACCTTTAAAGTGAGTTGGTCTGCTTTTTCCGCAAAGCTCATTAGATGGCCCTGTTATATCAACAAATGTGGAAAAATCAGGGCAATACATTTCTTCTGCTGTTGGGTGAAAAATAACATCTGCACCAGACTCTTCACACACCTGTGCATCTCTGTCTATATCTCGTGGATAGCTTGCTAAATCCTCTTTAGGACCAAACTGTATAGGATTTACAAAGTCGCTTACCACAACACGGTCGTTTTCTTGGCTTGCTCTTTTAATAAGGCTGGCATGACCTTCATGAAGATATCCCATAGTTGGCACCAAGCCCACTGTAAGTCCATCTTTTTTCCAGCCCTTTACTATTTCTCTTAGCTCTGCTATTGTATTTACTATTTTCATTTTCTTTCCCCCTATTAATACAACCTAGTAATTACTTCATCCTCTATTTCGTAGGTGTTTTCTTTTTGAGGGAAAGCACCATTATCTAAATCATCTATATAATTTTTAAAGGCAGATTTCATTATCTCCCCTAAATTTGCATACTTTTTAACAAACTTTGGTGTAAAGTCGGAATACATACCAAGCATATCCTGATATACTAACACCTGACCATTACAGCCCTTGCCTGCACCAATACCAATAGTAGGTATTGAAAGCTCACTTGTTATTTTTTCAGCTAATTTATATGGTACACACTCCAGCACCAATGCAAAAGCACCTGCTTTTTCTACTGCTCTTGCGTTGTCTAATAGCTTTTGGGCATCGTCAATGGTTTTACCCTGTACTCTATATCCCCCAAGGGAATTTATTGACTGAGGTGTAAGCCCCAAATGTGCCATTACAGGAATACCCGCATTTGATATAGCTGTAATTTGTGGGCAAACCTCTATTCCGCCCTCTAGCTTAACAGCATTCGCACGCCCCTCTTTCATTAATCTGCCGGCATTTACAACTGCATCATAAACAGAGGTTTGATATGACATAAAAGGCAAATCTGTAACCACCATAGCATTTTTAGCACCTCGTGCCACAGCACTGCTGTGATGTATCATATCCTCCATAGTAACAGATATGGTATCTTCATACCCAAGCACCACATTACCTAAAGAGTCACCTACAAGAATGGCGTTAATACCTGCTTCGTCCATTAGCTTAGCTGTGGAGTAGTCATAGGCTGTAAGCATACTTATTTTTTTGCCCTGCTTTTTATAGTCTTGAAAAGTTACAACTGTATTTTTCATTCTAATAGCGTCCTTTCTATACATCTGTATTTTTCTGAAAGCTGTTGATTATTGCTGTTTTTATTTTCTGCAATTTTTAAAACCTGCTTGCCAAGTGCCTTGTAAACCTCTTTTTCATTAGAATTTACTGCATTAAGATGAGCCTTAACGGTAGATACATCTCCACGCTCTATAGGCCCTGTTAAAGCATATTCAACATTATTTTGCAAAGCTGTTTGCAAATTATCCATCATAAGAGGGGTAAGTGCAGAATAAGCCTGTTCATTAGAAAAGCCACAACTTTCAAGGATATCAACAACAGTACCAAGCAACCCTAAAAGCTGATTGCTTGCCATAGACAATGCAGTGTGATAAAGCACCTTGTTTTCTTTGCCAATAACACATACCTTATTACCCAGCTGAGCAAGTAAATCAGAAATACTCTGCACAAACAGAGAATCTCCTTGCAGGGTAAACAAAGCATTGTTTAAACCTTTATAGGAGTCAAACCTATTACTAAAGGCATAAACAGGGTGAACACTGCCACAGTAAGCCCCATATTGCGGTGCATCTGTGAAAACATCAGATGATAATGAGCCACTAAAATGACATATAATCTTATTATTTATTAAATCCTTGTCAATGCACTCCCACACCGTAGAAATCTGACTATCTGTTACGGTAATAAAAAGGGTATCGCTTGACATTATTAAATCTGAAAGGCTGTTAAAAGCCCTTGTTTTACAAAAATCGGCAGCTTGTTGAGAAAACTGAATATTGCAGTCGTAAAAGCCTGTTATTGTATGGTGCTGTGTGCAGGTTGTAATATATTTAGCTATAGAGCAACCAACTCTGCCGGCACCTATAATGCCAATTTTCATACGCTATCACCTCCGAAAAAAGTTGACAGCACTATTATCTGATGTAGTTTCTATGGGAATACTACTCAATGAAAATGATATCACATAACTTAATTTCAAGCAACCATAGTATAATAAAAATTTATGGCAGTTTAAAAAGAAGAAATAGTATAAACTAAACATAAAAAGGAAGGCAAAAAGAAAAAACTTTAAGCCCTCCTAAGTATAAATTATGATTTTGCTTTTCTAACCTTTGTTAAGCAAAATGATTTGAGTTTATTCCATACTAAAATAAAAACTACCATTCCAATAGTTGTTATTATAAAAGAAACAACCCAATTTATTCTATAGTTAGATACTATAGGTATATAATAATAAAGTTCTGTAGTAAGAGCAAGCATAAAAAAATTATACCCTATTACCAACATAGTATTTCTACCCAACCAAACGAAAAATTTGTTTTGTAATACCTTGATGTTTTTACAGCATAAAATAGCGACAAGTGACAGTGAAATAGATGCTATTAAAAACAAAGCAATGTTGCCATATCTGTTTTGAATCATACCAATACCATCTACGTTTAACACAGCAGAAGGTATGCCTATAGCTAAGCAACTAACTATAATAGTTACAAGTGCTATTTTGTTATTTAAAATTTTATCTATAATGCAGTACTTTTTTATTGCGTAACCTAAATATATAAATAGAATCGCAATTAATGCTGTCGGTAAATTCCAAAATATTCTATAGTCAACAATTGAACACCACAAATAACCAACTATAGCCAAAGAAACACATATCGCCCCTGTATATTTTTCACAATATTTTGTAATTAACCAGAACAACACACTTGATATAAATAAGCATAATAAAAACCATACCGGAACAAAATTTTTCATATAAGCATCATCTGCACGACAATAAAAAGCATCTGCAACATACTTCAACATTCTTTTTGCTGGAATTACATTGCCATAAAAACAATACTCCCATACAAAATTTATAGCGATATTTATTAAAGAGTATATCGTATAAGGTAATAGATAAGATTTAGCTTTGTTCAAAATAAATTTTCTTGCTGACCACCCACTATATTTTTGGGTATTGTATAAATATCCCGAAATAATAAAAAATAATGGCATATGAAACGAATAAATAAAATTGCACAAAAACACAGGAATATCATAAGTGTGACCTAAAATAACAAGTATAACACCTATACCCTTAATAGAATCTATACAATTATCCCTTTTCATAAGTAGCACCCTCTTTCAACCTGTCTAATCCAATAATATCCTATAGTTATAATAGCAGACTTCAACAGGGATAACAAGTGAATTATTTTATTATGAACATATATAAAGCATATTTTTGTTACGGAAAACTTCTTAACGGTTGCCCTTAAATGTTGGATATAATTTAATTTAAAATACATCAAAAAAATTTTTATAAAAAATTAAAAAAAAATTTAAAATAGTGTTGACAAAACAATATATATGCGATATAATAAACAAGCTGAATGATGAACAGCAAACAAATGGCGGAATAGCTCAGCTGGCTAGAGCACTCGGTTCATACCCGAGGTGTCGTAGGTTCAAGTCCTATTTCCGCTACCAAATGGCCCGGTGGTCAAGCGGTTAAGACACCGCCCTTTCACGGCGG
>JAXJTR010000168.1:0-3929 GCA_036309465.1 Acutalibacteraceae bacterium | reverse complement strand
GTGCTTCTGCTATTTCTACCCCTGTAGGTGAGATTAAAAACACCCTTAGTTGCACCTTTAACAATGCCTTTTTCTGAACCACGCATAGCTTCAATGATGATATTGCCATACACATCTCGCTCTGAAGTAAGGGTTTCTAGGCTCTTCTTTAGGTTTGAGATTTTAGCATTATAATCTGCGAACCTTTGACAAGCAACCTCAACTTCTTGATTATTAATTTCTATAACAAACTCATTATCTTGTTTCTCAGTAAGCTCATTAAGAACCTTCTTATCAGTTTCAGGATTTTTACCTGAGATTTCTGGAAGTTTATCACCTTCTACAAAATCTATATAAAAAGCTTCTATTCCATCAAGAATAATTTCTTCGTATGCCTTATCTCGTGAGTAAGTACGGGAAATTATACTATCTCCCATTCCATCAGCAATTAAACCGTTAATTTCGTCTTCAGTATATTCTTTGTCTAAAGGCAAACAATTAGCAGCCAATATACCGATTTGTGAGTCTTTCATAAAGGCAACAATGGTTGCGTCTCTATCTCCAAAAAGGTCCTCCCCTACTAGCTGATAGGTAGATAATTGCGAACAGTAATCGATAGGTATAGTTGGTGCATAGGAATTACCCCATAACGCATACTCTGATTCACCTGTGCTTGTTTTTATCTCAAGCAATCGCATATCTCCGTTTGTATCAACTATAATACGGTCAAAATTTACGGCAATATAAGGGTATTTTTCATTAATCACCATTTTAGAAATAATCCTTACATCAAGACCTGTTAATTTTGCGTAAATGCCAGCAACCATATCTTCTAAAGCGTGTCCTGCTCGAAGAGCTACAGTGTTATCGTCATATTGATATATTGGATTCTTAATTTCCTTTGAAGTACCAAGTAAAACCTTTTTACTGTGAGCAAGCTTTCTCTTATTGGTATATTTACAGGTGTCATTTATAATCACTCCTGCATCTGAACCACCACAAAAGTAAGCTCTAAAAGACTCCCATTTTTCTATTGCCATCTCTTCCGTATCTATTAAATAGAGGTGTCCTTCTTTTTCCCAATCTACTCCAGATTTGTTTAGAATGTTTTCAATGTCTTTATTTGTTCTTTTCATAAAAATCTCCCTTTTTTTAAGCAACAAGCTCCCTATCTGTTCTAGAAGGGAGCTTGTTTGTAGTATTTATTAGATTTTAGAGTCTAGCAAACTAAACTCTTTAGCACTCAAATTGCTTATATTGACAATCTTATTTTCTAGCTCAATATTTTTCTCTTCTGAGGTGAGTAAGAATTGTGTTAGAAACATAAATACTTCAAAAGCATTAGATTCATCTGTTCCAAAAGTGTAATCAAGCTCAGTTTGAAGCTCATCACGGATTTTTTTGCTAATCTTAAGGCGTTTCATTAGATGATTAGCTACCTTAGAAGGGTATTCTAAAGCTATATCTTTTAACTTATATATTTTATCTATTCCTAAATCTATTGTAGGAATAAGATTATCAAGTTTCTCAAGAACCTTTTTCAGCGGAGCTTCTCCTAAGTGTGGTGCTTTTATAGTGTTTGCCAAAGGTAACACCATACCATCTACAAAACATCTAGGAAAAACATTAATTCCAGATAAGGTTACATCAGAGGTAATAACATCAAGATATATTCTGATATCGGAAAACGCATAAGAGTGTCTTTTTAGTTTTTTCTCTATTGCCTTTTGCGAAGTATTGCCTAACTGGTATGTAGCATAGGTTTTTTCTATACTATAAGCACCATTAATAAACTCACAATCATACTTTTCCTCTAGCTTAGATGAAATTTTTTCAAAAATCTCATCTTGGCGAACTGGAACATATTTGTTGCTATGAAAAGCAAGATAGTAGCCATCTCTTATCAAAACTCTGATTCCCTTATGAGGATTGCAGTCATGTAAGCCTTTGTTAAGAATATATACTTTATCTAATCCATCTACATTCTTTGAATTGAAAAATTCTGCTGATTGAAAGCCAGCTCTGGTCTGTAATCCAGAGTAACCTAGATAATGAATAGGATACATTGAAAAATCAGCAAGAGAAGGAATATCGGCTGACATAAACAATGTTTTGTTGCCTTGAAGAGGGTCACTCATGCCGTAGGATTCTTGAATAATTAAATCCTGACCTTCAATTTCAATCCATTTTGAATTATATTCAACTTCATTCAGTTTATTTAAAAACTCAGTTTTATTCATTGAAAAATCCTCTTTTCTAAAACAAAAAGCAACCTTAAAACACTTGTATGCTTTGGTTGCTTTTTGTTTGTTTTCTTTTTACGCTATTAGATTAAGATTAAAATGGTAAATCATCATCTGTTGGCATTTCGTAATCGCTATAACCACCATAATTATTTGCTGGAGGGTTATTGTACTGATTATTACTTTGTCTTGTGTTATTTTGTTTGGTGTTTTTAGTTGTGCTTTGTTGCGAAGAATTGTCGTTCTTTCTATCGCCAGTGAAGTAAACATTGTCTGTTACTACCTCAGTAATGTAACGGTTATTACCATCTCTGTCCTTATATGAACGAGTTTGTAATGTACCATCTAATGCTATCAACTGGCCCTTAGAAAAATACTTGCATACAAATTCTGCTGTCTGTCTCCAAGCAACTACATTAATAAAATCTGTCTCTCGTTCAGAGCCTTGCTTTACATAATTACGCTCAACAGCCACAGAAAAGCTTGCAACGGATAAATTTGAAGTGGTTGTTTTTAACTCTGGGTCGCTTACCATTCTTCCCATTAAGATTACTTTGTTTAACATTATTTTTCCTTCTTTCTGCCTGTTATCAGGTCTTTATTTTTTTACTTGCCAGAAATGACTAATTACTGGACTTTTCCTTTCTAAATTAATTTATAAAATAAAAAAACACCTACTTGATGTTTTTTCAAACAATAAGTAAGTGTCATTAACAAAAAATTATATAGCCAGAAGCCTTTACTAAAAAGGATAGAATTATCCTCTTAATTATGACAAACTGTGTTTGTCTTCAAGTCTCTCTTCAAAGATGAAGTGAGCTAATTCAAATACTCTTAAAGGTATTTGAGAATAAACTAAAATAGTTTAAATAACAATTTCATTCTAACATATAAATTGTCTTTTTTTAAGTAAAAAGGAAAAGCACCACATTTCCGAGATGTGGTGCAAGCAAAAAAATTAAGCCTTTTCAATATGAATAGGCAGAAAGAAAACTAATAGATTGAAAAATCTATTAAAACCTACTTGTCTAACGACTTCCCCCGATAGGCAATCCCCCTGAGCAGGCAAGGTTTGTTATAACTATTTAATTATACTGTAATTAATTGTTTTTTTCAATACATTTTGAGTTAGTTTAGAAAAAATACTGCTTTGGTTTATATTTAAGCCTCTTTACCACTATATTTTGTAAAACCAAAGAGTGATTTCAAGGCTGTCAGTAGGTCGTTTTTGAAATCAGTTCTAATAGTGTTATCTATTCCAATATGCATTCCAAAGTGTCAAATTGAGACTTTGGAGCTTTCGAATTGACCCTTTGGGAATAGTCTTTATCTACATAATCAGTGTTTAACAATAGATCAGAAAAGAATATTTCTAAAAGCTTTGGTGTGGAAGGAACACCTTTTGACTATTATAATAGTTGGTTTTTGCTAATACATTGCGAAAATCGCAAAAGTTTTTCTCAAAAGCATTGTTATTTATATGGAAATCAAATGTTTTTATATACTTATCAATTTAAGGCGTGTTTTGACCTTTTGTAATGGTACAACAGGATGATTTCAATATTCCTTTTTCAGTTTTTTGAATCCTATAACCTCGGGTATAAAGATTAATCCTATTCATACAAGTATATATGCAGATACTATTACAATTGAAAGACCTGTTCATCAACTATAATTCTTGTGAATATGGAGATTTCAAAATGGTTT
>JAXJTR010000167.1:0-4351 GCA_036309465.1 Acutalibacteraceae bacterium | reverse complement strand
GCTCGAAATATGAGTATAAGTCTTTGGTTAAAAACTCACGATATGGCTTTGGTTCTAACAGATGAATGGGCATAAATATCAATCGCTTTAATAAACTTGGACTACTCTCCCATTCTGTAATAATAATTTTATAATCTTTCTTTAAAACTCTCTTATGTTTTTACAGTGTTTAAATAGACTTTTATACTTATATAGCTTTTAATATAATAACCTTTGTATAATCACAGTGTATATACTTTTCGATTTTTAAACCGCATTGCTCGAAATATGAGTATAAGTCTTTGGTTAAAAACTCACGATATGGCTTTGGTTCTAACAGATGAATGGGCATAAATATCAATCGCTTTAATAAACTTGTACTACTCTCCCATTCTGTAATAATAATTTTACCGTCATTCTTTAAAACTCTCTTAGCTTCGCTTATTATTTTGGAACGAAGTTCTTCGTCCATTTCGTGTAATATAAGGGATAGCAATATTTTATCAAAGCTTTTGGATTCAAAATTTGTCTGTGTTGCGTCCATTTTATACAGCTTGATATTTTCAATGTTATCTTTTTCTATTTTTTCTCTTGCAACTTGTAGCATATTTTCAGATAAATCCACTCCAATAATTTCTGCTGTAGGAACAGATTTTGAAATAGCAATTGCATTTGTTGCTGTTCCTGTGCATAAATCAAGAATTTTATCTTTTGGGTTTATTGATTCAATTACTGCTTTTCTTGGACTTTTGCTATAATTTTTAAAATAGATAATATCTAATAAATCGTATACTCTTGCAATTAACTTGTATATTAAATTTGTTTTCATTTTTAATTTTCCTTTCGTAGCAATAATACTGATAGCTATTAAACAGTGGAATAAATTATCAAGCAAAATTTACCCAAACAAGGACGATACAGACAAGCTGTGGTTTGTCAAGGAAAGATAAATTGCTGAGTATACTCTGCCCATAATAATGTTTAGTGTTTGAATATATATCAGAATAAATTACTTATTTTTTGATAACCATGGTATACATCGGTTTACTCTTGTACAATACTTTACATATTCATCTCCGTACAAATTTTTAAGCCATTTTTCCTCTGATAACTTTAAAACAATTGATATAAACGCCCAGCAAATAACAGGTACTATAAACAAAACTACATTATTTGTGATACACACTACACCTGTGCAGGCTGATAATATTCCACTATATACAGGATTTCGGACAATACTATATACTCCTGTTGTAACCAACTGGTTATTAGATACCTTATCAAATAGTTTTGCTTTGTAATGTGCACCGTAGAATAGATATGCTCCAAAGATAATTAAAATAAATCCAATAATTTTTAGTGGAATGTTTAAAAGCTCAATTTTGCCAAATTCCAAATATCCATTATAGGATAAAATAACACCTATTATAGTAATAGCAACCTGAAACACTCCAATAAAAGGTCCTACACCGTACAATGGTAAATGCTCTCTCTTCTTCATAATTTTATTCCTCCAAATTTCACTTAATATTTACTGTTCATTAAATATACCAGTTAAACTTCTTGTTTTTAATTTGTCCAACCTGTATAATATTGAACAGATTGTTCAATATTATAATAATAACAGAATAGAAAATTTACAACATACGATTTTAATTACTTGTTACTTACTGAACATTTTTGAAAATTTGTATGGAGCTATGTATTTTTTAACAAGCTTTCATAAAGCATACTTAATTTATAAGCTTGTTTAGTTTTTAATTTGAGTTTAACACAAGCAATTAAAGCTAAATAAATTTTATGGTAAATGATAAAATCCTTTGCTAATATTGTATTTTGCATTAATGAATATTAGAATGGTATTTTTGATATAAAAAATCAACCTCCAAAAGTTAGTTTTGAAAGTCTAACTTTTGGAGGTTAGGTCATAATTCTACCATAATATTAAGTTTTACAGTAGCTTTTTACGGAATGTATACTTTTTTAAGGCTTACAATGCTATTATTGAATCTCCGATTTGGATTTCTTTTACGTTTTCCATATCTATTGCTACCATTTTCACATTATCTATGTCATTAGTAAGAGAAATTGTAAGATTTCCAATAATCTCTACTTCACCTGTTTTTTCGTCTACAGATAGAGATTCTCCCACTGCCAATAAATAATATTCTGTACCGTCGTTCATTCTTAATATCTTTACACGCTCATCATTTTCATATTCTCCTGAAAGAGTGTAAAAATAATATGACATATCTTTAAAGCTATATTTATACTGTAAACTAAATGGAGATACAACAAGCTTTGCACTTCTAATTTCCGCAAGTTCTCTTTGTATTATATCCTTAGTTATTTTGTTATCAATAGTATATTCCTTTGAGTTTTCTCTGTAATTAAGTTCTAGAGAAGATGTTACATTAATATCCATTTCGTTATAGGTGATAACACAAAACTCATTTACACCCAGCTCATTATTGTATATTAGTTCCAGCTTTTGATTTTCGTTTAGATTATATTTCTTTTCAAGCTGTTGCTTTTTGCTATCGTAGGTTTTTTGATACTTTTCGTTATCATAAGTGATTGTTACTAAACAAATATAATCTTTACCGTCTTTGTTTAAAACTTTAATACTTTCTTTTTTGTTATCTTCATCTACAAAACCATATTCATCATTAAGCTTATTATAACGCTCTAAAATAGCAGTGTAATATTCATCACTGGTTCTACTGTTGTTTACCGGTTTACATTCTTCTATTATTTTAACCTTTTCTGTTGATACTTCCTCTATATATTCACCTGTGTGCTCATGTATTTGGGTAAAAGAAAGATTATTTAATTCAACAGTTAGTTGTTTACCTCTTATACTTGTGTCTGAATTAAAGCAAACATAAGCAATTATTGTTTTTTCGTCAACAAGGGTACAATTTGAGCTCCACATTGCTACGTGTGCACTTGGAAATAATTCGAAAAATGTTTTATCTTCTACAGTAACTTTTGTATAATCAATTTCTACTTTTGTATCGTTTATCTTATCAGCTGATATACCGAATGATGTATTATCCTTTTTGGTAAGCTTATAGGCAACATAAGCTTCACTTTGGTTACCTGATGATATTCCAAGAACCTCTGCGTTAATAGTGTTATCGCTACAACTTATTTGTACATTGCCACCTCTATACAAACCGTTTTCACATTCACCGCTAAATAAATATCCGAAAATATCACTAAATTTACCTGTAGCATAGGCTGTAGTTGTAAGGGATGCAATTATTGCAATAATTGCAACTAAAGCTATCAATGGAGTTTTTCTGCGTCTTTTACTCTTAGGCTTATTAATGTTTTTTAATACGGTGTTTCTTATATTATCGTAGCTTACACCTGTTTCTTCATAAATTGTTTTTTCATCAATAGTATTTTCGTTATTCTCGTAAAAATCAAATGGATTGTAATGTTTCATTACTAACTCCCCTTTCTTCTAATAGCTTTTTAAGCTTAGTTTTTGCTCTGCGGATTTTTGTTTTTACTGTTTCAACATTTATTCCCATAATATCTGAAATTTTTGATGATGACTGATAATAATAGTAATGTCTTAAAACTATTTCACTATCAGGCTCGCCCATAGCATTTACTGCGTTATAAAGAATATTACCCAGCTCTTTCTCTTCTGTGTGCTTGCTAAGAGTAAATTCGTCTTCGATAATAACATCGTCAAGGTGTAAAACATCAGGTTGTTTTAAATCTCTTATTTTATTTTTTGCTCTGCTTTTTACAATACTGCACAAATAACCCTTTAGGGCATCTGTTTGCACCTTATCTGCATTATTCCATAACACTAAAAAACTATCAGACACCACCTCTTCAATATCTGATGCAGATAGTGTACCATTTGAAATATTGTAAACTATTGCCGACATTAATGCAGTGTACTTCTGCATAATTTTTTCAAGGGCGTGCTGGTCACCCTTTTTCAGTTTTTTTTACCAACTGCTCATCGTTCATTTTTTCTATCTCCTCTGTAAAATTTATCCTGACATATATAAGAACACTGTATTTTTCTTAAAAGGTTCACTTTTCTGAAAAAATTTTTTAAATTTTGCTATCCACTTTTTCTACTTTTCAGCAACTGTTGGTGATTCATTTTTCATCTCCCCTGTAAAATTTATCCTGACATATATAAGAACACTGTATTCTTCTTAAAAGGTTCACTTTTTTGAAAAATTATTTAATAAATTTTATACAAAAAGTGGGAGACTTCTTTTAGGAAGTCCCCCACTATAAAATTGGAATTTCTCTAATCGAACAACCTAAGAAATTCATCTACATTTTTCACATTATCTTCTAAAACAGCCTTATATACATCAATACTCTTATATTG
>JAXJTR010000166.1:0-4824 GCA_036309465.1 Acutalibacteraceae bacterium | reverse complement strand
CCTTTATGTCTTTCTCTGACTTCTTATAAAAATCGTAGAATTTTTCAGGACAATTAATAATAAGCTCTGGAATAGAATCCTTCATAGACATTTGGCGTTCAGTTTTGCTTTTGCGTACTTCTGCAATAATGTCTTTCAAGTGTTCTCCAAATTCCAGATAAATTTCATCGCTTTCCTTTGTTTTCCAAATTGTTTCGTGCAAAGAGATTTCCTTTTCTGTCTTTCGGTAAAAGTCCTGATAGATATATTCTGTTACATACGGAGTGTAGATTGCATATAATTTCAATATTCCAAGCAAAGCATAATAAATAGCAATCTGTCCAGAATAGCGTTGCTGTTCACCATGTATAAGAGGTTGATACAATCTTTCCTTTGCAATCTCTATATAATAATCACAAAAATCTTTCCAGAACAGATTATCAATCTCGTGCCTTGCCTGACCAATTTCGTAATTATTCAGCATATCAGTTGCTTTAATAGTAGTTTCATTTATTCTTTGTAGAATCCACCTATCAATTGGCAATAGCATTGATTCGTCGTATGATTCTGGTTTTTTAAAATCATTTAATTGCATTATAGAGAATTTAGCGGCATTATAAAGCTTATTTAAAAATCTCTTAGATATTTTTAATTCATCTTCACTGAAAAATGTATCTGTTCCAAGCTTACTGTTTGCTGCCCAATAACGTACTGCATCAGCAGAGTGTGTTTCGATTAGCTTTATTGGCGAATTAGAATCATTATTCTTTGATTTACTTATTTTTTCGCCAGGCTTTGCCAAAACGAATCCACTAATCATAATGTCATTCCAAGGTATTTGCCCTGTATGATACAAGCTCTTTACGATTGAATAAAATGCCCATGTACGAATAATTTCGTGAGCCTGACATCGCATACTCATAGGCAATATTTCTTCTGAAATATCATTCTTTTCTCCATATTTAGCGTTAATCAGCGTAGTTACAGATGATGTTGCCCAAGTGTCAAAAACTGCTTTTTCTGGTATAAACTCATTACAGCCACATTCACATTGGTGTAAAGGAGTGGTTTCCAAAGGGTTTACCGGCAACTGTTCTTCTTCTGCAAAAATAGGCTTTTGGCATTCCTTACAATACCAAACTGGGAAAGGAACTCCAAAATATCGTTGTCTAGAAATACACCAATCCCATTTCAAGTTTTCAACCCATATTTTATATCTGTTTTTCATATGCTCAGGGTGCCAGTTTATTTCATCTGCTGCTTTTAGAAAACGCTCTTTTTCTGTTAATACATCAATATACCATTGCTTTGATGGTATAAATTCAACTCCGTTGCCACAGCGTTCGTGAATTGCGATGATATGGTTAATTGTTTCTTGCTTTTCAAGAAGCTTCTCATTTTGCAAAAGCTCTATAATTCGCTCTCTTGCTTTTTTGATTGTCATACCACCAATAAATTTTATGGAGTCATTAATAGTTCCGTTTTGCATTATAATCTGTTTATATGGAAGATTATGCTTTTGATACCACTCAACATCTACACTATCGCCAAATGTTGCACACATTACTGCACCTGTTCCTTTTTCCATAGAAACATTCTCATCTGTCAAAATCGGAATTTCAAAGTTGTATAATGGAACAATTGCTGTTTTTCCTATATATTCTTTAAAACGTGTATCATCTGGATGAACAAAAATACATACACAGCCTGCTAAAAGCTCTGGCCTTGTAGTTGCAATCAAAAGATTACCCAGAGGTGTTTTAAAATTCAGATAGTTAAATATTGTTTCACATTCCTTTGTTTCAAGCTCTGCCTGTGCAATAGAGGTCTGGCACTCTGTACACCATAATACTGGTGATTCCTTTGAATAAGCTTTGCCGTTTTTAGCTAATTCAATAAATGATTTCTGTGAAATCTTCTGTGATAAATCAGAAATAGTCTGGTATTGAAGACTCCAATCTACACTAAATCCCAAACGCTTCCACAAATTTTTAAATTCATTTTCGTATTTTTCGATTGTATTGATACATTTTGCTCTGAATTCACTTCTAGGTAGCATATTTGCGTGTATCTTTTCGTCTTTTTCTACCAGACGCTCTGTTGGCAAACCATTGTCATCAAAACCAAAAGGATAAAAAACATCGTACCCTTGCATTCGCTTGAATCTTGCAATCATTTCTGCCTGCGTATATGAAAATACATGACCTATATGCAATTTACCACTTACGGTTGGTGGTGGAGTATCTATAGAAAAGATTTTTCTATCTTTTCCATGTTGATACTTGTAAATACTCTGTTCCTCCCAAAAAGCTTCTATTTGCTTTTCTGTGCTTTTAAAATCATACTTCTTATCCATGTGGATAACCTCCTATAAAATAATAATATTTTACAAAACAGACAAAAAATGTCGCCCTAAGCATATGCTTAGGGCGAACTGACATGTCCGTGGTACCACCTAAATTCAGAAATATTTCTGCACTCATTACAATACGGGAATAATGTATATATTCCGATATCGCTTCCCTTGATAACGGTGGGATTCTCCGTTGGAGTCTACTTAGAATAATCTGTTCGATCCAAAGCTCAAAGGCTACTTCCATACTACCATCACGAAAGTTTTCACCAACCACTTTCTCTCTGTTCATCAGGAATAGTATGTACTCCTCCTCGTCAATGCTTTTGTCTGTATTGTTTTGAATGAATATAACACAGATAACTACATCTGTCAATACTTTTTTATTAGTTAATTAATATTTTTAAGCTTTATATAAAAATATTTGTTTAAGCATATTAAATGGCTATTTAGCATGTAACTAAGTAGTGCTATTTTGTAAGTGGGTTTTAAATGCTTGAAACAAATGAATTTATTAGATAAGATATATACAGGAGGTGGCGAAATGAAACTGATTCTTAAGGAAAACCCAAATGTAGAATTGACTGTAACAATAGAATACCCTAAGCAAAGCAGTCAGTTAAACAGAATTATTCAGAAGCTGAAATCAGAGGAAAAGGCTTTGGTAGGAAGTGAAAACGGTAGAGATTACAAGGTGTTTATGCCAGATATTTTTTATATAGAAAGTGTAGATAAGCGTACCTTTATCTATACAAGGGATATGGTATTCAGAAGTGAAAAGCGTTTATACCAGCTGGAAAACGAACTAAAGGAATATGATTTTGTAAAGGTAAGCAGAAATTGTCTGGTGAATATAAACGAGCTTATACATATAAAGGCGTTGGCTAATAGTAGACTAGAAGCAGAGCTATCAAACGGGGAGAAGATAATCGTTTCAAGAACCTATATTCCAGAAATAAAAAGAAAGGTTTTTCAGGAGGTGTAGCTATGAAGAAATACATTCAAAAATCATTAATGCTATCTGCGATAATATTGTTTATCGTAACTTTAATTTCCTTTTTCTGTTTTGATTATATTGAGGAGATGAAGCTTAATTTTCTGATTGCAATTATAGCCTTTTTAAGTATGGGTATTCATTATCTTACAGCACATCTGTTTTATGATAGCTTTTTAAAGGAAATCATTTGCAAATATGTTCTAGTAGAAATTATGGTTCTGGTTGTTGGAATACTCTGTGGTTGGTTTGTAAAATCAAACTGGTGGATGTCCTTTGTATATGTAACTCCAGCGTTTGTAATAGCGTATTTAGTGGGGATTGTTCAGATTAAGCGAGAGGTTCAATCTATTAATCAGAAGCTTGTAGAAAAAAGGGGAAAAGGTTAAATGAAGAATAAAATGAAAGCTATGCCAGATAAATATTTGCTTATGTTTTTCGTGTGTACTCTTTTGTGGACATGGACCTGTGGATTTATACCGGTAATATTCGATTTTACAGGCACACCGGTTGGTACATTTCTTTTTTATTTTGGTGGTGGAGCACCATCCGTTGTTGCTTTGTTCCTTGTGTTCTTTACATATTCTAAGGATGAGCAAAAGGATTATTTTCACAGATGCTTCAGCTTTAAATATATGGGCTGGAAATGGCCACTTATTACTATATGTGCCTTTTCTGTTATAACTATCATAAGCCTGTTTATAGGTGTAGGCTTATTAGGCTATGAAATGCCGGGTATGGATTTTGTAAATGCGATTATAAAAAATCCGTTAATCCTGTTATTTGTTTTATTAATATCACTTGTTTCTGGTCCTTTAAACGAAGAATTTGGCTGGAGAGGCTATGCACTTGATAAGCTGTTGGTTAAGTATGGATTTTTGGGTTCATCTGCTATTCTTGGCTTTGTGTGGGGAATATGGCATTTAGCATGGTATTTCACACCAGGTCAGGCACAATACAATTTGTTACAGGATTCAGTTATTGACGCTGTTATGTATATTCCGAGCGTTGTACTGCTAAACTTTTGGGTTACCTTTGTTTATATTAAAACAAAGCGTAGCATATTGGCTGGTGCTTTGGTTCATATGTTTGGTAACTTACTCGGTAGTCAGATATTGTCACCATATACAACTGAAATCAGTATGACTATCCGATATACAAAAATGCTCTTTTTTATGATCATAATTTTATATGCCATTTTCTCTAAGAAATTTAAAAACGAGGTAGCAGAACAAATTAAAGAAATTTCATCTGACAAGATTGGTAATCAGTAAAAACTGAGAATCCAGATTACGAATAAATATTTCAATAATCCTATCAGAATAGATTCATTACACTATGTTGCAACAAATTTGCATGTCAGGAATATTTTACTTTTAGATGAAAGTATATACAAAAACGACTAAAAGTTAAAAATGTAAGCTTTTGTTAATTGCATATATTTGATAGCAGTTTTGTGTTTTATATGCTATAATATACCTGATCAGATTATCAGATT
>JAXJTR010000165.1:0-4653 GCA_036309465.1 Acutalibacteraceae bacterium | reverse complement strand
TTATATTCTACTCTAAGAATGCCCTCATCCTTACTTTGCCAATGAAGTCTGCCATTAAAGCCAATGTAGTTTATTGTAAGGTTTTGGCGAAGAGCAAAAAAGTCATCCCAAGCCTTTTTTGAAGGCTTTTTACCATCAGCAAACAAAAAGCATTCTTTTTCGGCTTGTCTAAGAAAATCAATGGCTGTTGCCTTTGATGGAGTGTGGATATACACTGGTCTGTTTTCTTTCATAACTATTTCTTTAATTGATTTCATAAAAATCTACTCCTTTTCTTATATTATAAAAGAGTACGAAAGAAACGAGCCCATCTTACCGATAGGCTCGTGAGATAAATCCTATCGGTCAAGCTTTAGCACCTTGCAAACGCAGGTTGCTGTACGGTCATAGAGCTTGTCTCTCACGTACTCTTTATAGGTAATATTGAATTTTATAGGCTTAAATACTTTATTGCTTCTTTACATTTTTCTGGAGTAATAGAGGTTAGATTACCACTATCGTCAATTCCACAAAGAATGCATCTACTGAGTAGTGTAAGATTTAACTCAGGAATATTTGCCAGAGGTTTTGTGTATTCAGTGTCATTTTTAGCTTTTTCTTCAGCATATTTGTTATAAACCAAAGCAGTACCTTTAACAGGAAGCTCAATTATTGTTTCATCAAGAGGTTCATTGTATTCT
This sequence comes from Acutalibacteraceae bacterium, assembly GCA_036309465.1. Classification (GTDB taxonomy): domain Bacteria; phylum Bacillota; class Clostridia; order Oscillospirales; family Acutalibacteraceae; genus CAG-964. The sequence continues at coordinate 3,973 of JAXJTR010000165.1, read as the reverse complement.
GAATTGTAAAAGGCTTTATCCATAATACCACAAAGAAAATAAGGTAAATCATCACGTACGATGTGTGTTAAGGTTCTGTTTCCGTAAAATGCCTGTGCAATTATAGTCATAAGTTCTGTCATTGTTGTTTCTCCTTAAATTTTTTATCAACATTACTGCTGTGTCTTTATTATATATGAGAAATAACAGAATCACTACTTCTGACAGTAGCATTTTTATTGGTCTTTGTAAAGAGGAGTAAGACCTCTATCAACAAGATTAATATTTACAGTGTCCAGACTTTCATGTTTCATAAAGCCAAACCAAATAATTACATCTCTTTTATTGCGAACATATAAAGGAGCTTTTCCTGCATATTTAAGTAAATACTGAACTTCGTCAAATGTAGTGCCAATAGTTAAGCAGATACATATTAAAACATCTCGTCTTGGATTATTTTTTCTGCCATTAATGATGTTTCCCAGATAGCTTGCTGACTGTTTGGCATCTATCGAAACCACAGAAGCCTTTTTATCATATTTGTACAGTAACTCACTTAGGTAATCTCCTATTTGATTATCTAAGTTTAGAAACTCATCAGAAAATTCACGCTCAAATTCCTCAAAGGAATTAAACTTTTTAATTATTTCTTCAAGCGTGATAGACATTTTATTATTACGATAGAAAGTATGGTCGTTCATATAAATACCTTTCGTTAGGCTAATAAAGAATTAAGATTGAATAAGAATTTTGTTATCAAATTGATTTTAGAAAAATAAGTATTTGTTAATTATAATATATCATTTTAGAAGTCCTATAATCAGGATTTCTCTATATTTAAAATACAAATTACCATCAGATTCTTAATATAGCACCTTATATTGATTTTACCATAAGAATCAGAAAAAATATAGTGTTCAATTGTTTTGCGAATGAATATGTAATTAAAGCTATGGCAATAATATTTACAGGTTACGAAACTTGAAAATATTAGGAACTGGTTCCTAAGAACAACAAGTTCCATAACTTGAAAGTGTTAGGAACCGGTTCCTAACAGCAACAGGTTCCACAACTTGAAAATACTAGGAACTGGTTCCTAAAGATAACAACTTCCACAACCTGTAAATTTTATGTAACATTTTGCAATGAATGATTGAAGCTATTTAAGTTATACGATATAATATCTGTAATAGATAAAAGGTTTATTGCAAAGGAGTGTTCGAAATGAAAAAGAGAATCGGTTCAAAATTTTATGATACTGATTCAGCAGAGCTGATTGCTACAACTGATAACGGAAAATCAGAGCAAGATCCTGCGTATGCGTCTGTAAGTCTTTATCGTAAAAAAACCAGTGAGTTTTTCTTGTTTATATACGAAGGTGAAGGCTTTGAAAAAAATATGTTTTTTGGAAAGTCTGATGGTGCGAAAGAATATATAAAACCAATATCTGATGACGCTGCTATACAGTGGTTGAATGATACTCAGGGTGAAGGTGCTGTTGATTTAATAAATCAAATTACAGAAGAGCCAGCAAAGAAAAGAATTGAGTTTTATGTAGAAACAGAAGTAAAAAAGGGTTTAGATAAATTTGCTGAACAAAAAGGAATCACCTTGTCTGAGTTAATAAGAATAGCCATAAATGAATACATAGAAAATAATTGCTGATTATAAAGCATATAAAAACGCTCCTCATCTTCGAGGAGCGTTTTTACGGTTGTTTTTCATCAAAAACAACCAAAGATATTGCTGGTATTTCTGTCATTGTTTTTAAAGGGATTATGAAATTCGGTCATTTGCTGAGTAGGATATTTAAGAACATCTGATGATTCAGGAACATATACTGATGTTTTAGGTTTGTTTTGTGTATTGCTATTTTTTTCGATAGGAATATCATTATTGTTTACTGATGAAATGTGATGTGTTCTTATAGGTGTATGATGGTTTACATTTGTTCTTACTATGTATTTGGTGTCAGGATGATTGCTGTAATCATATTTCAAACATTCTAAAATTTGTTTACCTCTAATCCTTACAAGTTGGTGGTCTGGATGAAGCGAGAGAACTTCACCTATGGTATAAACCAGTCTTTTATTAGTGGAGTTACTATCTGTACTTACAGTTGCATTAATATCGTATCTAAGACCACGATTTTTGATAGAGATGGTAGCTTCTCCAGTTAATGATGATATATATTTACCAGTTGTATTATCGTTTCCACCAAGATAGATTAAAGTATCGCAGGCAGCAATAATTTCTTCCCAAAGCCCTTCAGGATAACGATTCATTATTTGAGGGATATCTTGAACAATAACAACTGAAACAATTCCTCTTGAACGGATGGTTGATATTTTTAATGTGAAGTTATCAATAACACCTATGTTACAAAACTCATCAAGCAGCATTGTTACTTTTTTAGGAAGAATAAGGTCAGGCTGTGCATCAGCGTAGTTTACTAAATCGATATATATGAAGGTTAAAAATAGAGATGAAATCATTGAATAAGTAAGGTCTTGATCTGAAAAACGCAAAAATACGATTGTTGGCTCTATACCTATTTCTGTTGTGTTTATATCGTTGTTAGCTAAAATATGCTGTACTTCAGTAGTTTGTAGAAGCTGAAGCCTGTTACATAAGCCTAGCTGAATATTCGGAGTTAATTTTTCGCCTGCTTTTAAATAGACATTCCAAGATAGCAGTGCTGGATGAGAAGGTTCTTCTCGTTTAAGTGTTTCAAAAGTATTTGCAAGTTCCTGATGGGTATTATTAATGAGCATATTGAAGACGGTAACTAAATTCTTTTCACGAGGGTCAGTTTTATGCTTCTCAGTGTCTAAAGAAATATAGGTAACTAATGCTTTTAATAAAGAAAGCTCAGCCTTATCGAAAAATGGATCAGGACTGTCTCCGGATGTGTTACTTATTATGGTGTCACATAACACTTGTATTTTATCAAGCGTATCAAGAGTAGCTAGTGGGTTCCAACCATCTGAATGATTTAATTCTTTTAGGTTTAATATCTTTACTTTATATCCAAGAGAAATAGCCATTTTACTGAAATCACTGTAAAGAGAACCTTTGGTATCAACAGCAACTACGCTTTCGCCTCGTCTTAATGCTTGTAAAATGTAATTGTTTGAAAGACAACGAGTTTTTCTTGTGCCTGGAGAGCCTACAACAAATATATTTGGATTGAAGTAAGTATCTTTAGACCAAGTAATAATTCTGCCAGCTTCGTTTGAAGGGGTTATTTCCTGTCCGATAATTGTTTGATCGGCAATATCTGTATGATGTTTGTTTTTCTTTTTAATTGCAAGGGGTTTTTGATATTGTGATTTTTTATTGGATTTATTTGAAGGTTTGAGACCTTCATAAGAATTAAGGATTGTTGCGTACTGTTCAGTGTTAAGGTCAGTTAAATCTGGGATATTATTATATTTGGTTAGATCAAAAATTTCTTCCATTTCAGCGATAGTTAATTTTCGGTTTGTTCCATAGTCACCTTTTTCTGAATAATAGAAGGAACGGCTATCATATTCTCCAGTTTCGGAAAATTCCTTATCATCTTTAAAGGTGAACGATTTAATAATAATAACTAATATAATCATTATTGTAATAAACCAAATTAATTTACTGTATTTAAAGTAAAATGCGAATTTTATGCAACTAAAAAAATTTTTGTTTATTGATTCAAGGGCTAAGGATTGTGTTGCTGCTCCTATAAAAAATTGTGTTATTAATCCAATTAAATAAACAACTATGATAAAAGCTAAAAATAAAGCAATAAGTTTCACTATAAGCTTAAATCTAGCTTTAGGGAGTGACTGTTTGGTTTTAAATGCCTGATTTCTTACGGTGTTTACTTTTTTTCTTAATTCGAATTTCATAGTAATTTGCACTTTCCAGAAAATTGTTCTTAGTTTTGTGCATCCTCCTTTGTAGTTAAGTCTTTCATCATATCAAGAGCCGTTTGAAGTGATATTGTGTATATTGAGGT